>JAHJEW010000092.1 GCA_018825335.1 Patescibacteria group bacterium
AGATGGAACATTATCATGTCGAATTACAATATGATGACCGAAACCGCTGCTTTGAATTGAAGCTTTTTCAACAATACCATTGGCTATGGCATAAACGGGGGTATCCATAGGCACCTTTATATCAACGGCCAGATGGCTGCCGGCATATTCTTTTCCGTCAAGCTTATAATTCCCCATATATGGCACACTGTAGGTTATTTTGGCGTTTCTAACGGCAAGATCGGACTCTTTGGTCCAACCAAGTTGTTCCGTGGGGATTGCAAGCTTTTGAGCATCATAATATGGTGTATTTTGCATCTTATTGGAAGGGATGCTGTCATATGCAAGTTTCCACTCATCGGAAGACATCGAGGTCCATATTGGCGTTTTTTTAACAGGATAAACCGTACCGTCGAACGATGGGGCGGTTTGCGTGGGAATTACACTGGCCTGAAAATCCTTTAAATTAATATCAACCAATATGAACGATACAACAAAAAGACCGGCAAGAATCAACCATTGCCATTTGATAAAAGACAAATAAGACTCCTCTTTTTTCCGATTTTGCGGCATGATGTTGTATGCAAATGAAATGTAAAAATCCTTACATTATACTAAAAATAAGCAAAAAGATCAATTCATGAAGACTTTTATCTCGTCATCTCCGGCTCAAACCAGAAAAATCGCAGCGACGCTTGCCGACAATCCGCATGCCAATAGGATTATTTGTCTATATGGTGACCTCGGAACGGGAAAAACAGTTTTTGCCAAAGGTTTCGCTGCCGAACTCGGCGTAAAAGAATCAGAAATAAAGAGCCCGACATATACCTTCGTCAGACGTTACAGTATCGGGAAAAAACATTTATACCATTTCGATTTTTACCGGATAGAAGCGCCGGATGACCTTATAGCCCATGATCTTGAAGAAATATTCGGCGAAAAAAACGCATATATCATAATAGAATGGCCGGAAAGAATGAATAATGCCTTATCGGTAAAACACACCAGGGTGGAACTTGAGTATATCAATGAAAAAAAACGTAAAATAACTATCTCCGGCCATGAACCTGACTGATATAAAAGACATCTATGAGAAATATAACGTGCCGTCAAATATTGTCGCCCACATGCGCATGGTCGCTGCCGTTGCATTATTTTTGGCGGAGACGATAAACCAAAAAGCCGGCCAACCGGTTGTTGGCGAGAAAACAGTAACCTATGCGGCTTTACTGCACGATTTAATGAGGGTTTCCGGCAGGGGACATGAAGATCTTGCTGCCGCAATACTCATTGAGCGTGGTGAAAAAGAACTTGCGACAATCATTTCCAAAACAAGGTTCATCTGTATCATCAGCGCAAGAGAAAACGAAAGACCGCAAACTCTCGAAGAAAAGATTGTTTATTACGCGGACAAACGAGTAATGAACGACCAAATTGTCTCTATTGAAAAAAGACTGGAGGAAGGAGGCAAAAACTATAACAGGGGAGCAGATGCGGAGAAAAACCGGAATCTGTCAGAGAAAGCCGCAATTGCAATCGCAAAACTGCAAAAAGAGCTTTGTGATCTGGTGGGATTTCATCCGGATGACATTAACGAGCGGACTGTAGCTCAATTTTACGATCGGTTTCAAGACGGGCCGCTACAATAGAATTAAACCTGTTTCTTGTTATGGGGCCGAAAATACCCGCTCCACGTGAAGATTTATCACCGACCAGCCGGTAGATTTGCTGAAATTTGAATACAGCGTGTTCCGTTACCTCTCCATAATATCCGGTAGGATCTATCCCGAGAAGATTTATCTTTTTAAGCTCCGCCTGAAGCTCCCATACATCATCTCCGCTGTCACCCAGCTTTAAATCGGAGGTGAAAATATCAACAGGTTCAAACTGTTCAGCTTTTGCATGTGCTTCCTGCAAAGGTACCTTATCTGCCAGAACCGCAATTGTTTTTGCTCCGACATGTCCAATGCCAAAAGAGTACATATCGGGCAGGACATCCTCATCAACCTGAAATTTAGCTACCGCATCATATGTGGCAGTATCAAAAACGCCATTTATATCACCATTATAATAACCCATGTCCGTTAGCATGGTCTGAAGCTTTTTTACATCTTCCCCGTTCTGTCCAAAATGAAGCTCCCCCGAAAAAAGTTGTGCTTTAATGGCTGCGGAATTCGCCGGCGAAGACGGGAATCCGCTTACACTCGGCTCAAAAGAGCCGTTTAAAGAATCAGGAACATAATACCTTTCAGCATCGGAATAACCGACAAGCTCTATATGTTCTTCAATGGAATCATCAACACCGTAAACTGTAACGTCCAATGTTCTTTTGCCCCAGCTCAAAGCCCGCTGAAGACCTTTATCTCCAAATCCCATCCAGACATCCAGGCGATCATAGTCATTTCCCCTTTCGCCGGAATGAACAATCGCACCTCCACGATCATGTACCGAAACCGTACCGATTCCGGGAATCTTCATTTTTGTGCCAAACGCATAAGCTGAAGGTGCCGCTATCATTCCGGGATAAACCGGTGTGCCATCCGCACCGTGAACACCGCCGCCGTTTAATCTGATATCACCCTGATAAGAACCAGTAACATACTTCAATTGACCGGGAAGGGGAGAATAGTACGCCGAAATAATGTAAGTTCTAGTGTAATTGGAAAAATCTTTTTCGTCTGATTGAACCGCATCATCGGAAAGCCAAGCCGGCTCACGTGCATCCGGCGCTGAATTATCTGCCGCCAGCACCAGATCCGCTTTCAATAAAAACAGTGAGAGAATCAGAGCTGCGATCAACGCAGTTGCCTTCTTTGTTAAAACATAATCAAAATAAACCGAATTGGATATTTTTATTTTCATTGTTTGTTTTAGTGTTTTTGTTTTTTAAATCATTAAATATTACCATAAAAAAAAGGCCCGAAGGCCCAAAACATCTTGCGCTATATGAAGGATATATTCTGATTCAAGCACCCTGAAATAACGACTTTAGCCTCAAGAGAAGCCAATTAGCCTAAAAAACCGCGCCAACTCTCCTTAAAATCTCTCTTTCCGCAAACTCGCGATCGCGACCGTACTTTAACCTTGAAAGCTGCTTATAAGCCTCAGCAGCCTCATAATCACCCTTTTCCAGATGTGGATTAACGGGAATAATGCTGAAAGGTTTGCTTGGCTGCGTATCAATGGAAAGCTTCATGACGGCTTTATGTTTATCAATATTGATCAAATCCTGATCGCTGAATACGGGAGCCATTTCCTTGGCCAGAAATTCGGCATCCTGCGCACCAACCTTGTAACACATCATCGTCCCCACGTTACCGAAAACCGCGTCTTTAACCTTCGATTTCCCGTCAGGTCCCTCAAGCTGTGCAAGGTACTGGTGAGCCATATTCAAACCAAGCCTATACTTTCTGGCCTCGGATAAAATAACTTCAATGCTGTCCGTAACGTAGTTTTGAAACTCATCAATATACAAAAAGAAATCCCGACGCTGTTCCTTTGGCTGCTTTTGCCTAGCCAGAGCCGCCATCTGAATTTTTGAAACGATGATAAGACCAAGCAGATGGGAATTAATTTCACCGACATCACCTTTCGAAAGATTCATTAATAAGATTTTCTTCTCATTCATAACATCTTTAAAATCAAAAGCCGATTTCGCCTGTCCAATGATGTTTCGCATCATTGAATTCGTCACAAACTGACCGAACTTGGCGGCGAAGTAGGGGATCATCTCCTGCTTTTCCCTGGCCCCTGTTTTGGCCATCTGATGTTCCCAGAAAGATCTTACGATAGGATTTGTAACATGCTCCACTTTCAATTTCTGGAAATCATCGTCAGTGAAAAGACGCACAATGTCCGTAATTGCCCCGCCTTCCGGATCAGACATCAAAGTCAGACAACCATTACGGAAATAGTCCTGAATGCGCGGACCAAATATCTCTTCATTGAAAAGCTTTATCATAATATTCATAGCCTCCAGAGCCACATACTCCTTCTCCTCCCAGCTGTCTCCCTCAAGCAGATTAAGCCCCATGGGACGCTCAAGGTCGGAAGGATTAAAATAAATAACGTCATCAGCCCTTTCACGTGGAATAAAAGGCAAAATATCCTCAATAAGCGATCCATGAGGGTCTACCACTGCAAGACCGTTGCCGTTGGCCAGATCCTGACGAATCATAACCTGCAATATCGAAGATTTACCCGTACCCGTCTGTCCAATAACATAAAAATGCCTGAACCTGTCCTCGTTCTTCATGCGTATTTCCTTCGTATCTCCCCTGTAAACATTGTAGCCTAGTAAAATACCTTCCTTTGGAATGTTGTGCGGCGCAGCCGCAATCTTGAAGTTCTGCCAAGCGATTGTGGGAGCCTTATTATAGCGAATATTGGGAAGATGGAATAAGCTGGCCAGCTCGTCTGCGGCAAATAAATTGTATCGGCGCAAAATAACCTGACCAAATCCACGCTTTAAATTCCGCAATATGAAGTTACGGACAATGATCTTATCGGATTTAACCTTCGGTTTTTTTAAACTATTTGCCGTCGGCGAACTATACTGGGCGAACGCGCTTACAACATTGTCGAGATGTCCCTGCGCCTCCCTGTCGGTCGGCGCCGCACATACAATCCTAAGCACCGTATCGTAACCGACTTTGGAATTCTTGCTTTCCAGAGCCTTAACCTCCTCATCCGTAAGCGGCGTCGTTCTCCCACCTGAAGAGTCGGGTGTATCACCGGCGACCGCATCCCCTCCCATCACTAAAATTTCAAACAATCCTCCAAGCCAGGTCAGCGGATTCCAGGAAAACTTGTGACTCTTCTTTTGGCTGAAAATATCTTTGGCCATCTCCCGCCCTTTCTTCTGCCAGCCGTCCTTCTTTGGCCGCACAACAAGCTGAATGGCAGCACCATCATCAAACCCGAGCTTCGAAAGAGCATTTGTAATATTATTCAGAGGATCAGAGTTCAGATGTTCATAGGTTTTTATCGGATAAATATAATCCTTGGAAAGCTGCAAAGTGGTGGCCGCCACTTTCGAATTTTCCTTGAAAATACTGTAATCCTGGACCTGCTCCACGTAAGCGTCCGGATAAAAAGCCGTAATCTGCTTTTCAATAAGAGACTTAAGACCTTTCGGCGCAACCACATAAAAATTTATCTGATTATCGATTGCCGCATATTCCAACGAGAAAAAATCCTGGCCGATAAAATAATATTTTATCTTGCTGCGATAAATACTGTGGAGGGACTCGAACATATGCGCGGCCACACCCACGGCCTCCTTAAAATCCCTCTGGGCCGACGAAGCCGCCTGTTCCTCCTCGCGGTCTTCTTTTGACTCTTTTTTCGGAATGGCGATGCGCAAAAAAACCATATTCAGCGTCCGGTTATGGTCCGCAACCCTCTGAATATAATATCTGACGGCGCGAAAACAACCGTACAATATGACTGCAACCGCCAGCGACACCAGGATGTTAAGAAAAAATGCCATGACAAATCAACATTTATACTTCTAAATTATATCTCAAATACACGAAAAAAGGAATCGCGGAACACCGGAAACGCCACTGCAAAAGTATTATTTAGGCGGATGAATGCGAATATGCGCCTCCGCCACCTGATCGGACGGCATTTCGGAGGGAGCGCTTAACATAAGATCTCGCGCTTTTTGATCTTTCGGGAAAGCAATAACCTCGCGGATGTTCGGTTCATCGCACATCAGCATCACCAGGCGGTCCAGTCCCCATGCAATACCGCCGTGCGGAGGCGCACCGAAAGAAAAAGCATGAAGCAGATGCCCGAAACTCCTCTGCGCATCCTCAGTACCAATTTTCAAAAGATTAAAAATTTTACCCTGTAGTACCGCATCGTGGATTCTAATACTTCCACCGGCTATCTCATTTCCGTTTACCGCGAGATCGTATGCCATAGCCCTAACTGACTCAGGTTCACTTTCCAGCTTGTCCAGATCCTCCATATGCGGCGAAGTGAACGGGTGATGCGTCGCATTCAGACGCTGTTCCTCATTGCTCCATTCAAACAGGGGAAAATCGTAAATCCAGCAAAAAGCAAAAATATTCGGATCCGGAGGTCTAATTTTTTCGGCGCAGACAGAACGAATATGTCCCAATACCTCGCAAACGACTTTAAACTGATCGGCCGCGAAGAAAACAATATCACCCTTTACCGCTCCTGTTTTTTCAAGAATTGCCTTAATTTCATCGTCTTTGAAAAATTTCAGAACCGGAGCCTTCGGGCCCTCTTCCGTAACCTGAATATATGCAAGACCGCCGGCTCCATACTGCTTTGCAAGATCTGTATATTCATCTATTTCCCTTCGCGTGAATTTCGCACCTCCTTCCACCCGCAGAGCCCGCACAAAGCCTCCATTTTTTACCGCCTCTTTAAAAACCTTAAACTCGCAGTCATTAACAACGTCACTTATATCCACAATCGGCATCTCGTAGCGAACATCAGGCTTGTCCGAGCCATATTTGTCCATCGCCTCTTTCCAGGTCAGCCGTGGAAAAGGTTTTTGCTGAATTTTTTTTCCGGGTGTTAAAGTCTCAATAAGATCTATAATCAGTTTTTCATTAATCGCCATTATGTCCTCAGCTTCAATAAAAGACATTTCTATATCCAGCTGCGTAAATTCCGGTTGTCTGTCACCTCGCTGATCCTCATCACGAAAACAACGGGCAATCTGAAAGTAACGATCCATGCTTGCAATCATTAAAAGCTGTTTTAATTGCTGGGGTGATTGTGGAAGAACGTAGAAATTGCCTGGATACAGGCGCGACGGCACCAAATATTCGCGACTGCCCTCCGGTGTTCCTTTAATCAATATCGGAGTTTCCACTTCCACAAAATCCATCTTGTCCAGGTCGTCGCGCAGCAATTTTATTATTTTATACCTCATCATAATATTATTTTTCAGTCGCTGCCTTCTTAAATCCAGATATCTGTATTTAAGCCTTAATTCTTCACCCACTTCCTTATCCTGGTCGATTTCAAACGGGGGAGTATCCGATCTGTTAAGAATTTTAAAATCTTTCACTAATACCTCGATTTCACCGCTATTCAAATTCGTATTTCGCATACCTTCAGGCCTTTCCCGCACAGTTCCCTTGACCTGAACCACAAACTCACTGCGCACTTCATCCGCTGTTTTATGACAATCTGAAGACTTCGTAGGATCGGAAACTATCTGGGTCAAACCGTATCTGTCCCTTAAATCAATAAAAATCAGCCCACCGTGATCTCTTCGTCTGTGGACCCATCCGCACAGCGTCACCTCTTTTCCTATTGAAGTTTTATCAAGTTCATTACAGGTGTGAGTTCGTAGCATATATGAAAATCTTACAAGCAAATTTACGCATTCCAGCCCATTTTAGGCCTTCTTAAACACTTTATCAATATCCGATTCCAGTTCATCCGTGATATGAATACCAAAAGGAATTCTTACCCTTTTTGTTTGAGCTATGCCCCCTGGGCCTTTTTGGGCTAGATGAATTTCAACCTGCCTTTCTCCCTGGTTCTCCAGTAAAAGACTCTTTAATTCTTTTAAAATACCCATATCCGTACCTTCCGGAACATCTATTACATATGGATTTTCGCTCCACTCGGTGTTGCCGGCATCAATCGTATGCTTTTCCGCGGTTTCCATCACAACCCCTTCACCGGCCACATCCGGCTCTCTGCGCAAATCCGTACCAACCTTCTTGCCCTTCAATTCAACTTCAATCGTTTTTTGCCTTCTCATTATGTTTTCATTCTCGTTATACAAACCCGCCTCTTTCGCATTGTTTATCATTGTTTCAAGTGAAACAGCTTTTACTGAATCAACCGCGAACTGTAAAGCATCACGTCTGTGATCAAGTCTTCCCTCCATAATCACAATTTTATCTTCGTCAATCAAATGATGATACTGATTGTACACCTTTGGGAAAAGCACAATTTCAACCCGTCCGGTCGGATCCTCCAGCTCTCCGTAAATCATATAACTGCCCGATTTCGTAAAAACCTTTTTTACTCTTGCAATCAATCCGCCCAAAATAATCTTCTTTCCAATATTCTTTTTCGTGATACTACCGATAAGAATTACCTTTTTGGATAAATATTTTTTAAGCCCTTTTAATGGATGCCCTGAAACGTAAATCCCCAGATACTCTTTTTCCCAGCGCAGCCGATCCATATTACTCGCCGGTTTGACCTTTTTTAGATTGAAAGGGGATAACGCTTCACTTTGCTGGTTGCCAAAAAGACTTTCCTGTCCCTGTAAACTCATCTCCTGAATCGATTTTGCGTAAGAACTGATCTCATCAGTGCTCAATGCAATTGCTCTTCGTTCACCCAGATCATCCAGAGCTCCGCTATATGCAAGAGCCTCCATTGTTTTTTTATTTAAAAGTTTTACAGGAACTCTTTGCAATAGATTATCCAAAGAAGTAAAAATCCCATCGCCGCGAACAGCCAGAATTTCTTCAACCGTCGATGCGCCCAGACCTTTAATAGCGCTGAGACCAAAGCGGATATTCCCTCCTTCAACAACCGTAAAATTTGCAAAAGACTCATTGATTGAGGGGGGGAGAACGGCAATACCCATTTCCTCACATTCCATTATTTCCATAACAATTCTATCGGTATTATCACTGTCGGCCGAAAGCAAAGCCGCCATAAATTCCGTAGGATAAAGTGCTTTCAAATAAGCCGTTCTATATGAAATCATGGCATAACAGGCCGCGTGCGACTTATTAAAACCATATCCGGCAAAAGGTTCGATAACTTTCTCAAAAACCTCCGCCGCAAATTTTTCATCATGATTATTGGCTACCGCACCCTGAATAAACTTGGCTTTCTGCTCATTAAGCAATGAACCTATTTTTTTACCAACCGCTTTTCTTAAAATATCGGCTTCACCAAGCGTAAAACCTGCAAAATCACGCGCAATCTGTAAAATCTGTTCCTGATAAATGGCCACCCCGTTTGTTTCCTTCAAAATCGGCTCGAAAGATGAATGCAGATATCTCACGGATTCGGGATTGTGCTGAGCTTTGATATAACCCGGAATCCACTCCATCGGCCCTGGCCTGTACAAGGAAATCATCGCGATAATATCTTCAAAACGGGTAGGTTTAAGCTCTTTTATATATCGTCTCATCCCTGCCGATTCAAGCTGAAAAACACCTGTCGTATCGCCGCGCTGCAGTAATTTATAGGCGGTTTCATTATCCATGGGTATCGCCGTTACATCCAAATCTATACCTGCGGTTCTGCGAAGGATTTGAATTGTATTTTCAATAATTGTAAGATTCTTAAGTCCGAGAAAATCCATCTTCAATAAGCCAATATCATCACATACATGCATATCGTATTGAGTTATAATTTCCTCACCGCCCCCGGTCGATCTCTGCAAAGGTACATACTCCACCAGCGGCCGCTCTGACATAACAACGGCACAAGCGTGTGTACCTGCATGTCGAACCGTACCCTCCAACTTTACGGCATTATCAAGTAAATCCCTTGAACGTTCTTCGGTTTCATAAACTTTTTTTAGCTCAGGATCTTCCTTAATAGATTTTTTTAGAGGGATATGCTTCCCCTGTAGTGGCGGCGGTACAAGTTTCGCTATCCGGTCAACCTCTGCATAAGGATAACCCATTGCCCTTCCAACATCCCTTACCGCAGCTCTTGCGGCCATTGTTCCAAAAGTAATGATCTGCGCAACATTATCGCGTCCATACTTCTCACGTACATATTCAAGCACCTCGTCACGTCTCGTATCCGCAAAATCAATATCAACATCAGGCATACTTATACGCTCAGGATTCAAGAAACGCTCAAAAATAAGCCCGTATTTAAGCGGATCAAGATCGGTAATCTCCAGACAATATGTAATCAGCGAACCTGCTGCGCTGCCGCGTCCCGGGCCTACCACAATTCCTCTGTCTTTAGCGAACTTAACAAAATCCCATACAATCAAAAAGTAGTCGCTGAAACCCATTTTATTCACTATTTCAAGTTCGTAGACAAGCCGTTTTCGTGCTTCTTCACTTGGACTTCCATTATAACGCATATTAAGTCCTGAATCGCAAAGCTGGATTAAATATTCATGGGCCGGCTCATTTGCCGGTGTTTTAAATTTTGGAATAAGATTTTGTCCGAATTTAATTTCAACATTGGCACGATCGGCTATTTTAAGCGTATTTTCAATGGCTTCAGGTACATGTTTAAAAAGCTCCTTCATTTCATCAGGACATAAAAGTGAAAAATCACCTTCAAATTTCATTCTGTCCTCCTGATCAATAGTTGTTTGCGTCTGAATACAAAGCAAAATATCCTGTGCTTTTGCATCATTTTTATGAATATAGTGGGAATCCTGGGAAGCAACCATGGGGATATCATTGGCCTTTGCAAGCTCAATCAGTCTCTCATTCAGTATTTTTTGATCATCCAGAAGAGCATGGTTCTGCAATTCCAGAAAAAAATTATCCTTCCCGAAAATATCCTGATGAATCTTTATAGTTTCCAGCGGCTTTTCTTCTTTGCCCTGTAAAACCGCTTTTGCCATTTCCCCCGCCAGACAACCACTCAAAGCAACCAGGCCTTCGCTATGTGCCTTCAAAAGACCATGGTCAACCCTGGGCTTATAATAAAACCCTTCAAGATAAGCTTTCGTCACAAGTAACATTAAATTTCTATATCCGGCTTCATTTAAAGCCAAAAGTGTCAGGTGATATGGCTTATTCTCCGGTCCGGGAATTTTATCAAAACGAGATTTCGGAGCCACATATACCTCGCAACCAATAATTGGCTTTATACCGTACTCTTTGGCCGCTATATAAAACTCAATGGCACCATACATCGACCCGTGATCCGTCAGTGCTATGGCAGGGGATCCATGATCCACGGCAGCTTTGACAATATCTTTGGGCGTACCAAAACCATCCAGCAAACTGTAATGTGAATGGACATGCAGATGAACAAAAGACATATGACTTGAATTTAGCGCTTTCTTGGTACCGGGGAGAGGACTCGAACCTCCACGCCTTGAGGGCACTAGCTCCTAAGGCTAGCGTGTCTACCAGTTTCACCACCCCGGCAAATATTCCAAACTTTGCTGCAATATAGTATCAAAAAAACGAAAACATGAAAGCATATTGCAATGATATTGACAAAACATCCAAAATAAGATTATCATTCACACCTTTACCCTTTCAGCTTAATAAAATATGTTTGCACGGAAATCAAATTTCTTGCTTGACATTAATATAGATTCTGAATAATCTCATACCGCGCAAACTAGTTATTCATAAAGTCAGTACATGGATACAAATAAATATTCCCAAAAAGGCACTAACTCGAACATGACACAAATGGAGAAGATAAATTTAACCGAAATTATCGAGGACATGTTTCTGGTACTGACCAATAAAGAAAAAGAGGTCATAATCAAACGTTTCAGCCTGGACGATCAACCAAAACAAACATTGGAGAAAATTGGCCAGTCTTTTTCAGTAACTCGCGAAAGAATAAGACAAATCGAAAAAATTGCATTGGCCAAACTGCGCAGAACTGTTGATAATTCAAAACTCAAATATATCAACTCTATCGCTAAGGAGGTTCTGGAAGCCAATGGAGGCCTGTTGTCGGAGAATAAACTTGTTGCGGCAATTCTTAACAGGATCGTAAGCAGTCATCCTGTAGATGCCAATATCATTAAACTTGCTTTAAACATAAATGCGGATCTCATAAAAATGGATAAAACAAACATATTCAAACCATTTTGGAGACTTCATAATATCTCTCTTGATCAGATAAAAACCATTATTGTCAATGGAATAGATCTTCTTAACAAGCAAAACGATGTTTTGGATGATAATGAAATGATAACCGGTGTTAGATCATCCATGGATAAGAAAGATCAAAAGATCGAATCTGCGCTTATTCTTTCGGCTATGGAGGTGGATAAAAGAGTTAAACGAATCAAAGAAGGCTTTGGGCTGATGTCATGGCGACATATAAATCCGCGCAGCATTCGCGATAAAGCTTTTATTGTATTGAAGAAAAACGAGTCCCCTCTGCATTTTGTGGAAATAGCCAATAAAATTTCCGAGGCCGGCTTCGATAAGAAAGTTGTCACCACCCAGGCAGTACACAATGAATTGATAAGATATGAACAATTTGTGCTTGTGGGACGTGGACTGTACGCATTGAAAGACTGGGGTTATAGGAAAGGAACGGTGGCCGATGTAATTGAAGATCTTCTTCGCAGAAAGAGCCCCATGACCAAACAGGAAATCATTGAAGGCGTATTAAAACAAAGACAGGTTAAAAAAGGAACTATTTCGCTTAACCTGCAAAAGAACCCTAAATTTGTCCGAGTTGGTCGCGCCGTTTATAAATTTTCGGGCAAATAGTTAAAAACATTTTAATTTTGTTCTAAATGGAAAGCGGGTGTATTTTCTGCAAAATTGCAAATAAAGAAATACCATGTCAACTTGAATACGAAGACGAATTTTGCATGGCATTTCCTGATATAAGGCCACGGGCCAAAACTCACATTCTAATCATTCCAAAAAAACACATCCCTACAGTAAACGAACTTGCCGACGAAGACGAGAAAACAATGGGAAGAATCATGATAACAGCCAGAAACATCGCCAGAAAATATAATCTTGAGCATTATAAATTATTGATCAGTGTGGGCGAAAAAGGCGGTCAGGAAATATTCCACCTTCATCTGCACTTAATGAGTGCTCCAGACTAAAAAGGACTTCCACCCTTAACATACTTCTGCCAAAGCATTTTAAGCTTTTCTGTTGTCGCATAGGCCAATTCAGAAAGAAAATCCCTCAAATATCGTATCCTTGCAACCACCCTGTTTAAACGAAATGGGTCGAATTTACCGGGGCTGCTGATAATGCGCGATGCTTCTTTCTCCAATTCAACTATTTCTTTTTTTACCCTTGTTGCAATTTGAATCCTCATTACTTCCAGTTTGGGAAAAGATAAAACGGGAATATCCGTTTCATCTGTAGTTACCGCCTTTTGAGCCGGAATACCGGTGCCAACTTTCTTTTTACCCTCACCTGCGGATTCGGAAACTTCACCTTCAATAAACTCTGTAACTTCAGTACCTTCTACAACTTCCCGGATTTCCCTCGACTCACGCTCGGCTTCACGCGCGGACTCTTTAGGCTCAGCACCTTTTTCAATATCCTTTTCCGGATTAACGGGGGTACCTTTATTCACAACAAATATATATTTAATATCACTCTAATTTAACCCAAAAACGAGCCTTTTGTCAATCCCACTATGGAAAAAAGCCAATTTATGCTATTAATTCATGCAGCATTAATAACCAAAATTCAATGCTGGAAATGGAAAAAACATACGATGCCAAAAAATATGAAGATAATGTATACAGAAAATGGGAAAAATCCGGTGCTTTTACACCAAAATTAGATCCGGCAAAAAAAGCTTTCACAATATCAATGCCGCCACCCAATGCCACAGGGACTCTTCATCTTGGCCACGCTACCATGCTGGCGATTGAAGACATTATGATCCGTCAAAAAAGAATGGATGGCTATAGCGCATTATGGCTTCCGGGAACCGATCATGCGGCTATTGCAACTCAAAGCGTTGTAGAGAAAAAACTTCAAAATGGGGGAATTGCAAATCCGCGCGTAAGCCTTGGACGTGAAAAACTTCTAAACGAAATTCGTAAATTTGTGGAAGAATCCAAAGATACAATTCGCAATCAGATCCGCAAAATGGGAGCCAGCTGCGACTGGACCCGTGAAAAATACACACTCGATGATCAACTAAATAAAGCCGTAAATACATTTTTTCAGAAAATGTACGAAGACGGACTTATATACCACGGCGACCGCATTGTTAACTGGGATCCGAAAATGCAAACCACTGTTGCGGATGACGAACTGGAATATAAAGAGGAAAAAGCCAAATTCTATTATATAAAATATGGCCCTGTCGTAATTGGAACATCCCGCCCGGAAACTAAATTCGCCGATAAAATTATCATCGTCCACCCTACAGATAAAAGATATAAAAAGCTTATCGGAAAAGAGTTTGAGGTTGAATGGATAAACGGTCCTATAAGAGCTCGCGTTATAGCCGATAAATGTGCCGATCACACTCTTGGTACCGGTGCCATGACGATTACACCCGCTCATTCAAACCTTGATTTTGAACTTGCAGAAAAGTACAACCTTGAAAAATCTCAAATTATTGGCTATGACGGAAAATTGCTGGATATCGCCGATGAATTCTCTGGCATGCATATTGAAAAAGCGCGCGAAAAAATCGTAGAAAAACTAAGGGAAAAAGGTTTATTGGTAAAAATTGATGAAAATTATGTCCATAACATCGCGGTTAACTATCGGGGTAAAGGAGTTGTGGAACCCCAAATCATGAAACAATGGTTCATCGACGTTAATAAACAGGTAATCGACTGGAAAGGAAAAAAACTAAGCATAAAAGAGGTCATGCAGGATGTTATAAAGTCCGGCATGATAAAAGTAATTCCTTCACGTTTTGAAAGAACATACTTTCATTGGATAGATAACCTGAGAGACTGGTGCATAAGCCGCCAAATCTGGTGGGGACATCAAATACCCGTTTGGTACAAAGTTTCTCCGGAAGACAAAAAAAAGTGGCTAAAACACCCCGAATCGTCCAGTTATCTGCTGCAAAGCCTCGGCATAAAAATTAAAGAAATAAAATATAATGTTAATGAACCAAAAACAGGCTCATGGATCCGCGACCCCGACACACTGGATACCTGGTTTTCTTCTGCACTATGGACTTTTTCAACACTTGGCTGGCCCGATAAAACGCATGAATTAAAGTACTTTCATCCCACCGATGTACTGGAAACAGGCTACGACATACTGTTTTTCTGGGTTGCAAGAATGATTTTGGCATCAACTTACTGTTTACGAAATAGCGGATTTCCTGAAGAAAAATGCATTCCGTTTAAAAACGTATATCTTCATGGACTTATACGCGACATAAATGGACAGAAAATGTCCAAAACCAAACCTGAAACCTGCATCGATCCATTGGACATGATCGAAAAATACGGAACTGATGCGGTTCGCCTAAGCTTAATTGTCGGCAATACCCCCGGTAACGATATGCGACTTTACGAAGAAAAAATTGCCGGTTACCGCAATTTTATAAACAAAATTTGGAATGCTTCCCGCTTTGCTTTGATGAATGTAAAAGATCCTTCAATAAATACCCATAACATACACAAACACATTAAAAGCAGGGCTGATATGTGGATCTTAACAAGGTTAAGCCATCTTATAAAACACGTAGATACCGACTTGAAGAAATATCACTTCTCCGATGCCGCAACGCGCATTTATGAATTCACCTGGGAAAACTATTGCGACTGGTATCTTGAAATATCAAAAGGAACCCATCTCAACCCTGTAGTTCTATTGTACGTGCTTAAAACAATACTAAAACTCCTTCATCCATTCGTTCCTTTTGTAACAGAGGCTATCTGGAGTCATCTTGGACAACCGGGCATGCTCATTAATGAGCCATGGCCAAAGCAGGATAAGAAACTAATATTCAAGGAAAAATCCGAAGAAATGGAAATTGTTCATGCTGTAATTTCCACAATCAGAAAATTAAGAGCTGAAAGGGGAGTGGAGCCCGCCAAAAGAATCAATGCCATTATTTACGGTGACCTTTGGACAACTCTTTTGGAAGAAAAACGCGACCCAATTGTCAGACTTGCCAGACTTGATAAACTGACTATCGAAACACAGGGACCAAAGATTAAAAACGCTCTTTGGCAGTATCTTGGAGGCATAGATATTTATCTACCTCTTGGAGATCTTGTCGATATCTCAAAAGAAAAAGAAAGACTGATAGCGAAGCTCACTAAAGCTCAGGCTCAAATCAATGGCCTTCAACAAAAACTTAAAAACAAAGGTTTTTTACAAAATGCGCCTTCAGATGTTATAAAAAAAGAACAGAAAACATTACGGGAACTTGAAACAGAGCTGTTAACCCTTCAAAAAAAGATCACCGAACTGGAAAATATCGAAATATAATTTATCAAAATGGCTCAAGGCGAAGAACAAATCATTATAAGCGAAGCATTTCATCAAATAAAAGATTTGATGAAAAAGGAAAAATGGGCGGACGCCCATCGGGCTTGTCTCGAAATACTGAGATTCGATCCCGAAAATCTTAGAATTATCCGCCTTAAAGGTATTATCGAGAGAAAAGTAAAGCAGATCAACATTAAAGCTATCAAAGAGGACCTGAAGAACATCCAGTCGCTTTGGAAAGAAAAAAAATATACGGAGCTTCTTCAACATCTTAAGGAACTAGCTCCCTACCAAAATGACTACTATCCGCTGAAAAGATTCATGAGGAAGGTCGAAATTGAGTATCTGGCTCAAACCAGAGAACAAACCAAAGAGGAAAATGCCGCCGATATGGCGAAAATCAATGAACTCCTCAAAGATCACAAATATCAGGAAACGATTCGCATTGCACAGAAACTTCGCGTACTGAAATTCAACGAATCCAAAGTTAAGCAACTTATTCGAAAAATCAAGTATGAATGGATAAATTATGAACTTCAGCAATGCAAAACTCTTCTGGACAGCGATAAATACGAGGACATATTGCTTACTCTTCAAAGAATTAAAAAAATCGATCCAAATTCGGCAAAATTGGCAAAACTTCTTGTTAATACAAATAAAAAATATAAACGGTTTAAAATAATGGAAAAAAGAGATTTCATTTATCAGGGTCTGGAAAAAACCGTAACATTGATGCAGCTTAAAAAATACGAAAAAGCAATGATTGCCTCACGCGAAATTCTGGATATAGATGCGGATAACAAGAAAGCAAATTACCTGCATATATTATCCAAAAGGAAATTCGCCAAAAGTATAGACACGGAACTTATCGCTCAAATGAAAAAAGGCCACCTTAAAAACCGCGAAGACTTTAACAAAGACAATAGCAGTTTTATCAAGATATAAAAAACTTAATCTACTTTTTCAGCTTGTAATGTTTTCGCCCTGTACGTACAAACTGAGGCTTGTTCTTTAGATTCAGAATTATCGTAATTGGTTTAACCTGACGTTGCATTAAAACCTCAGCAATAATCTCCTCCTCGGACAACTCTTTTTTGGTAGATAAAATAGACTTTATTATTTCGGCAACTGTACCGGAATTGAACCCCCATTCTTTCAAAGCATAAATACCTCTTCCAATCAAAATGAAATCTGCATGCCTGATTAGTTCATTATGAACCGCCTGCAAATTAACATTTTTCTTATCAAATGACGCAGAAACGATCATATTCGCAATATCTACAAAATGAAGTGCTTTTTTTTCTCTTCTCAGCACGAAGAATATTTTGTCACGCAAAGTGCGCGGATGAATATGCTTCCATTTAATCAGGCCGACGGAACTTTCCATTACCTTCAATTGCTTACTTATAACAAAAATAGAAGCAAACGACCTTTCTGTAAGCCCGCTGTCAAAGGACCTATTTTTTAATACTGCATCTCTTAAATCGGCGATCGACATAACATCACCTTTTTCTTCAAGAATATCAATTGTGGACTTTACAACCATATTTACAACATCTCCGTCGATAGAGGACACCTTGAAGTAAGGATAGTAATTTATAGTATTTGATAAACGAACAAACCTTTTATCAAGGCTTAGAATAAACAAAAGCGCAGAGACCGAATATCTTGTACTTTTATTCAACAGTTTTGAAAGCATTCCAATCTCATCCAAAACACCACCATTATTTTGCAAAATTTCAAAAGCAAAATTATTAATTTCAATAACGTCGAAATTAGAAACATTTCTGGTCAGTTTCTGTAGAGCATTTTTTTCAATCTGCCTAACCCTTTCTCTTGTAACAGAAAAATGCTGGCCGATTTCTTCCAAAGTAGCCTTTTCACCGGCTGTCAGTGCAAAACGTTTTTCAATAACAAATCTTTCCCTCTCCGAGAGTAGCAGCAATAATCCCGCTACCTGATCATTTAGCCCTTCAAGAATTCCCACTAACCTAACTCCATCTCTCTCCAATATAGTAGAATCATCCATATGAAATACTTGAGAATTCAGTTGCTACATCATCGAATTATAGCAGCATTTTTTATTAAGAAAAGTAAATTAAATAAAATAACATAAAAAGGGCTTATTTAAACCATTAAATAGCCACTGCAAGGAACCGTATGAATATAAGTATCATCGGAACATTTCCCGATTTTTTTCCTAAGCTGACTAATATGAACATCAACGGTATTTGTTAATAAATCAGCATTACGATCCCATACATGCTCAAGTGCCATCAACCGGCTTAAAACCTTGCCCTTATTCATCATGAAAAAATGCAGTAATGCAAATTCCTTGTTGCGCAGACGAATTTCTTTACCGTTGCAAACAACCCTTCTGCTTAGAACATCAAGCTCAAGATCTCTTAAGATAAATCTACTATTTTCAATTTTTTCCTTTTTCTGAAAAATATCATTCCTCATTTCCGAAGCAATGCATCTAAAAGAAAAAGGTCTCACAGCATGATAATCAGGTCTTAACTCCTGCAACAAATTCCGCAAATCCGGAGTATCTGAATGCAAAAGAATAAATACTGGTATTTCCGGTTTAAGATTCCTGCAAAAAAGCACATATTCACGAATTTTTCCATAATCTTCCAAAAAAATAAAAACACCATCGTAATAAATAAGTTGATCCTGCAACCTGGAAACTTTTTCAAAAAAACAAATATCAGCGGATAAATTTTCACAAAGAAACCCCTTTTGGAGAAATTCGGCCTGTCTCAGGTTATCGGTAATGATCAGACTTTGCATAGAATATGTAATACGAAATAAAGGATAGTTTAATAGGAAATAGAAAGATCAATGTCAATAGCCCTAAAACACCGTGAGGGCAAAAATGACTTCACAAAAACAAAAAAGACCAATAAAATCCTGTTGTTGCCTTCCCAACAACAATATGATTTCATATCAAAAATTATTAGAAAAAATTACCTGTATAGGTATTCCGAAATACAGGGCCGGGCAAATTCTGCATGCAATCTGTAAAGAAGGAAAAGAATCATACAGCTGCATAACCACTTTGCCGCTTGATCTTCAGGGAATACTCGAACATGAAATTCCAATATTAAGCATTAAACCGCTACACATTGGCAAAACCAAAGATGGCGGAACTATAAAAGCACTTTTCAATACAGTTGACGGCAGAAAGATTGAAAGCGTCCTAATGCATTTTAAAGACGGCCGCAATTCCGTTTGCGTTTCCAGTCAGGTCGGATGCCGGCTTGGCTGCAAATTCTGCGCAACCGGAACCATGAAATTCGGCAGAGATCTTACCTCGGAAGAAATCGCTGATCAGGTTCTATATTTCCAGCAACAACTTTTAAAGAAGAATCAGCATGTCACGAACGTAATCTATATGGGAATGGGGGAGCCTCTAATGAATTATGAAGAGGTTATTGATTCTATTAAAATCCTCAACCAGAAAAATGGCCTGAATATAGGTGCACGTAATATTACAGTTTCAACATCAGGAATTTGTGAGAATATTGACAAACTTGCCGTTCTCCCACTTCAAATTAATCTGGCTGTCAGTCTTCATGCCCCATCTCAACAATTAAGAGAGAAAATAATGCCGATAGCTCGCAAATACCCACTTAATCAGCTAATGAGTGCAATCAATCACTACATCAATAAAACCAATCGTCGCGTCTCATATGAATACGTAATGCTAAAAGGCATTAATGACGGTCCCGAGCAGGCCGGACAGCTTGTAGCCCTCATCAAAGATCAGCTTTGCCATGTTAATCTCATCCCGTATAATGCAACGGGTAT
>JAHJEW010000093.1 GCA_018825335.1 Patescibacteria group bacterium
ATGTCTCTTTATCGCAAGTACAGGCCGCAGACTTTTTCCCATCTGGTGGGGCAGAACCATGTGAACAGGACTATTTTGAATGCCGTGAAGCTGGGTCGGGTAAGCCACGCTTATCTTTTTACGGGTCCGCGGGGCACGGGGAAGACTTCGACGGCGAGGCTTCTGGCAAAGGCGATCAACTGCCTGAATGTCAGCGAAGGCGAGCCCTGCAACAAGTGCGAAATTTGTCTGGAAATAGCGGAGGGAAGGCTTATTGACATTATTGAAATTGATGCCGCTTCCAACCGCGGGATAGACGAGATACGTGATCTTAGGGAGAAAATTAATTTTGCGCCAACGCGCGCGAAGTCGAAAGTTTATATTATCGACGAGGTGCACATGCTTACCAAAGAGGCTTTTAACGCGCTTTTAAAGACGCTGGAGGAGCCGCCGTCGCATGTTTATTTTGTGCTGGCGACTACGGAGGTTCATAAGATTCCGGAAACTATTTTGTCCCGCTGTCAGAGGTTTGATTTCAAGAGGATCGATGAGACGGTTTTGCTTGAGAGGCTCAAGTTTATTGCGGGTGAAGAGAATATTTCGGCCGAGGAAAAGGCTTTGGAGGTGATTGTCCATCATGCGGAAGGAGGGATGCGCGACGCTATCGGGCTTATGGAGCAGATTACCGTGGACGGGGGTTTGTCTTATGAGAATGTTTGCACGGTTTTGGGAGTTGGCGGATTTGAGAGTATTGAGAAGCTTTATGGCCTGATTGAGAGCGGCAGCGCCGGCGAGGCGCTGGACGAACTGAGCGGGTTTTACAGCGCCGGCCACGAGCTGGCGTATTTTAACAAGCGTTTTCTTGAGTATTTACGGAAGAGAATGTTAAAGAGCGTGGAGGAAAATCGGCCGGCGGATACGGCGCGTATTTTGAAGTTTATTGAGTTTTTTCACGCGGCTTATACCCACGCGCGGAGCGCGACGATCCCGCAATTACCTCTGGAAATTGCGATTATCAGGAGTTGCGAAGTTGTAAGCGGCCGCGTTGAAGCGTTGGCAGGTGGTTCGTCTGTTAGAGATGAAGGAGCCGTTCCCGTGAACGCTGATAAACCTGCATCGGAGCGGCCGCATCAAAGTCTTGCTCCCCGGAAGGAGGAAGATATTAAGAGCGATGTAGCGCCCGCCTTGCGTGGTGTTCACGTTAACACTTCAGCGGAGCCCACGGCTGAAAAAAAAAGCCCGGAACTTGAATCGATAAAAAAAAAATGGCGTAAAATAGCTGAAATTATTCGAAGCCCCATTGCACGGCGCTCTTTTCAGCAGGCGGAGCCGGTTAAACTGGAAGGTGGCGTTTTAACGCTTGTGTTTGCGTCAAAGTTCCATATGGATAAAATCATGGAAACCATGAATCGCACAGATGCCGAGCGCGCGATCGAGGAGACTTTGGGCGCGCATTTGAAGATTGACGGTGAAGTGCGCGCGTTTGAGCAAAAAGTAAGTAATGAAACCGTTCGTGCCCTTCCGGAAGAGGGCTCTGACGTTGCAACGGAACCTATAAATAAAGCGGAGGCCGCCGCGCAGCCGAATGATCTGGCCGCACAGGTTATTTCCATGTTCGAGGGCGAGATGGCGTGATGGCTTTCTAAATCAGAGCCAGAAAGGCTTTCTCGTCAAGGATTTTAATGCCGAGTTTTTTGGCTTTATCGTATTTGCCGCCGGGTTTTTCGCCAGCTACAAGATAGTCCGTTTTTTCGCCGACGGAGCTTTGGATTTTGCCGCCGAGGGCGCGGAGGGCGTTTTTTGCATCATCGCGCGACATGCTTCCCAGGGTGCCGGTTATTACGAAACTTTTTCCGGACAGGCGCTGATTTCCTTTAGTTTCCGCGATTATATGCACGCCCAGTTTGTCCATTTTTCCGAGCAGCTGCTGATTTTTTTCGGATTGAAACCATTTGCATACCTGCGCGGCGACTTTTTCGCCGAATCCCTCCACTTCGCGCAGTTTGGCCGGGGTAAGCGCCGTTCCGATCTGAACAAGTTCCGGTATCGTCAGTTTGTGATGTCTGCTTTCGGACTCGAGAAAGTGCGCCAGTTCTATTGCCATTTCCTCACCCACGTGGCGGATTCCCAAAGCGTTAAGAAGCTTTTCCAGCGGTACCGCTTTGGCTTTTTCGATTGCCGATACAACGTTCAGGGATCTTTTATCCTTAAAAAGCGGCAGACCAAGGAGATCTTCCCTTGTGAGGGCGAAGATGTCCGCGAGGTCTTCTGTGAGCGCGTTTTCCATGAGCTGTATGACGACTTTTTCGCCAAGACCCTCAATGTCCAGAATGCTTACAAAATGGATAAAGCGCTCGCGGTCCTGCGCAAGGCATTTATTGTTGGTGCAGCGATGCGCGGACTCGCCTTCCAGTCTTTCGACCCGTGAGCCGCAAACCGGACATTTTTTCGGAAAGATAAATTTTTTCTCGTGGCCGGTGCGGAGATCGGTGAGAACCTGCACGACTTCGGGAATGACGTCGCCCGCTTTCTGTATGATTACCGTGTCGCCGACCCTTGTGTCTTTGCGGTTCATTTCGTCCTCATTGTGGAGAGTCGCTCGGGAGATAGTGGAGCCGGCGACCTTTACGGGGCTTAGAATAGCCACGGGAGTGAGTATTCCCGTGCGGCCGACCTGTACGTGTATGTCCAGAATTTTGGTTGTTGCCTGTTCGGCGGGGAATTTGTAGGCGATGGCGTACCGCGGCGCCTTCGCGGTGAACCCCATTACTTTCTGCTGCTCCTTTTTGTTTACTTTTATAACTATCCCGTCCACTTCATACGGCAGGGCGCCGCGCTTTGCGTGCCAGCTTTTGGTGAAGTTGACCACGTCTTTTATCGTTCCAAAAAAATTATATTCCCTGTTTACGCTGAGCCCCAGATCTTTGAATTTTTCCAGCGTTTCAAGCTGCGTTTTGGGCTGGTGCGACAGGTTGTTTTTCCCGAGTTCGTAAAAAAACGCCGATAAATTGCGGGAAGCTACAACGGCCGGATCCAGCTGGCGGACGGAACCTGCCGCCGCGTTGCGCGGATTTGCGAAAGGCTCTTCGCCAAGCCTTTTTTGATCTTCGTTGATTTTCTGAAAATCGGCTTTGGAAATGTAAACTTCGCCGGAGACCTCAAGGTCGACCGGCTCACGCAGCACAAGCGGGATACTCTCGATTGTGCGCACCGTGTGAGTTACATCTTCCCCCTGTATGCCGTCGCCGCGCGTTATTGCCTGCGTAAAATGACCTTTTTTATAAATTACAGTTATGTTGAGCCCGTCGATTTTAAGTTCGCACACAAACTGGATCGGTTCGTCTCCCACCAGCCTGGAAATACGCTTGTGCCAGTCAAGAATATCGTCTTCGCCAAAAGCGTCCTGCAAACTTTTCTTTGGCGTCAGGTGTTTTACTTTTTCAAACCGGCCGGAAAGGATGCTGCCAACCCTCTGCGTCGGGGAATCGGGCGTAATAAACTCCGGAAACTGCGTTTCCAGACTTATCAGTTCCCTTTTCAGCGAGTCGCGGACCGACTCGGAAACTTCCGACTTATCCAGTACAAAATACTGGTAGTTCAGCTCCTTTATTTTTTCACGGAGCTTTTCGATTCGCAGTCTGGCTTCTTTTTTGTCCATACTTGGCTCATTCTAGTCGATTAAGGCTTTTCTGACAATGTAGAGGCAAAAATATGAGTGAGAAAGCGCGGGGCAATGTTTGGCCTTATGACAGTGCTCAATTTGTGGAGCATTGACATTAAATGTACAATGAATCCGACATAATATTTAACCGATATTTATGAAAAAGAAATTATTATCCATTTTAGTTTTGACCTTATTAATGATTATGACAGGTATTGCTTCTGCCACGGGAACGTCTTCCTCATGGGATCCGGTTACTTATGATGATTCGATTTCTTTTTCAGCCGTTGTACAAAGCGACGGATCGGTTAAGACAACTTGGAACAAATATTCACACGCGGAAGAATTCTCCTATTACAAGGTTGTAAGGTCTCAAGAAAACAGTAACCCTGTTTATCCGGATGACGGTTATATTTATGTCGGGAGTGACGTTACAGGTCTTTCTTATACCGATTATGATGTTCCCGTGGGAAAAAATTATTATCGTGTCTGTCATGTAGCTTCGCCCAAAAGGTATTGCTCAACAACGGTTGTTGCGGTAGAGGGAACGACGGTTGTTGCGGCAGAGGAGACAGAGTCCGCAACGGTTGAAATGGTGGAAGGTTTTGGTGATGTGCCGACCGACCACTGGGTTGCTGATTGCGTGGCAGAGTTGGGCGGAGATGGTATTGTGCAGTCGGGTGAGGGTATTTTTTTCAGGCCGGCTAGTTCCGTCAATCGCGCCGAATTCCTGAAACTTGTGATGAAGACTTATTATCAGGATTCGGTGGCGGGAGCAGCTTCAGGCTGCTTCAAGGATGTTATTGGTTCGACATGGTATGCACCCTATATTTGTGCAGCGAAAGAGTCCGGAATAGTTGAGGGCTATACCGACGGGACCTATGGACCCGCAAGGAACATTACAAGGGCGGAAGGCGCGGCGATATTGGTAAAAGCTTTGCATGTGCCTATAGTGGAAGACGCGACTGCTCCTTTCAAGGATGTTACAACAGACTGGCAAAAGATAGTGGTGAACATGGCATATGGAAGAGGATTGATAAAAGGCTACAATCCAACGGAGTTCGGCCCCAACGACCAGCTTTTACGGGCTCAGGCGGCGCAGCTTATCTGCAACGCGCGTGATAATTTTGCGGCTCCGCTGGAAGGGGCTGTACCGGTGATTCCTGCCAACGTCTCAGCAACTGCCATCAACAGGTCTGCGCCTGTCATTATTAATCATATAAACACGGATATTGGTAAAGTCCCTGACAGTTATGTGGAGAGTGCAAAGGCCATGTTCAGAATAGCCTACGGGCACACTTCCCACGGAAGCCAGATATCAACGGGCATTGACGTACTTGAAGGACAGAATTCCGTTTATGCTTCTTCCGGCGATGGCAGCGGGGGGACGCTTTATTTCAATGAGAACATTTTGTATGGGGATCTTGGAGGGAACTTTGAAACCCAAACGCGCGAGCTGCTAAATGCGAACACTTCAAATATCAACATGGTGATGTGGTCATGGTGCGGCCAGCTTTCGAGTATGACAGAAGCCCAGGTGGACGATTACCTTACCAAAATGGACCAGCTGGAAAATGATTTTGCTGACGTTGTTTTTGTTTA
>JAHJEW010000019.1 GCA_018825335.1 Patescibacteria group bacterium
TGCATTGATGTGGGGACAACCATCAAGCGTCGCATGCCCCTTGGTATAAGCGACAATATCTTCAATCTGCTGATCACTGTACCCCAAAGACTTAAGTGCCGGCTTAAGGGACTGATTAACAATCTTGAAATACCCGCCGCCAACCAGTTTCTTGAATTTAACCAAAGCAAAATCCGGTTCAATTCCGGTGGTATCGCAATCCATTAAAAGACCTATCGTTCCCGTCGGCGCAATTACAGTAACATTCGCATTCCTATAACCATACTGCTCACCCAATTCCAGAGCGCGATCCCAACATTCACACGCGGATTCAAGCAAATTTTGAGAACAATATTTTTCATCTATACCCTGGGGAATCGCCGTCAAACCTTCGTACTCTTCCGATCCCGCATTATACGCCGCCCGACGATGATTTCGAATCACCCTGAGCATATGCTCCGAATTCTTTTCAAACTTTCTGAAAGGCCCGAGCGCGGCAGCCATCTCCGCGGATGTCGCATAAGATTGTCCGCACAGAATAGCCGAAATCGCCCCGGTAACCGCATAACCTTCGTCCGAAGTATAAGGGACACCCATTTGCATCAACAAAGTCCCGATATTCGCAAATCCCAGACCCAAAGTCCGGAAATCATAACTCAATTCCGCAATATTTTTGGATGGAAACTGTGCCATCAATACCGATATTTCCATCACAATAGTCCAGATCCTTACCGCGTGTTTGAAAGCCTCAATATCAAAAACCCCGCTCTCCGCATCGTAAAACTTTATCAGATTTAAAGATGCCAGATTGCAGGCCGTATCATCAAGAAACATATATTCACTGCACGGATTGCTGGCGTTAATGCGGCCGTCCTCCGGACATGTATGCCACTCGTTAATGGTAGTATCATACTGGATACCGGGATCGGCGCATGACCATGCGGCATAAGCCACTTTATCCCAGAGCTTCCGCGCCGGAATAGTTTTATAAATACTTCCGTCCCCGCGATTCTTCAGTTCCCAGTCGGTATCTTCCTTAATAGCCTTAATAAATTCATTGGGAACACGCACGGAATTATTCGAATTCTGCCCCCCGACCGTTCTGTAAGCCTCCGACCTGAAATCGGTATCATAAGTTTTAAAAGAAAACTCCTCGGGCTTCATGCCGTCTTCAACCCGCATCAGAACGCGCTTAATATACTTGAGTGGAACAAATTTACCGTCCGCCGCGCGGATAAGTTTCTTCAGCTGCGGATTTTTCTCCGGATCCAGCCCGCCGCTATATGCGCATTCAACAATCTTCTTAAGCTCCTGATAACAAATATGCGACCCCGCGTTCAAAGCCGCGACCTTCTGTTCCTCTATCATCTTCCAGTCAATAAAGTTCTCTATTTCGGGATGATCCATATCCAGACAAACCATCTTGGCGGCACGCCTGGTTGTCCCGCCGGACTTAATAGCCCCCGCCGCCCGATCAAGAACAGCCAGAAAACTCATAAGCCCGGAAGATTTCCCTCCACCCGAAAGCGACTCATTCTCGCCGCGAAGTCTGGAAAAATTTGTCCCGGTGCCACTACCATACTTAAACAAACGGGCTTCTCTTGTCACAAGATCAAAAATACCGCCCTCATTTACAAGATCATCCTGCACTGACTGTACAAAACACGCATGCGGCTGAGGTCTGCTATAAGAATCTTTTGATTTGGTAATCTTCTCGGTTTCCGGATCGACATAATAGTGACCCTGCGCATCACCTTTTATGCCATAAGCATGCGCCAGACCGGTATTAAACCATTGAGGACTGTTTGGCGCCGCCATCTGACCGGCGAGCATATAATTAAGCTCATCCTCAAAAGCGTCCGCATCCTTTTTACTGTCAAAATAACCATACTTTTCACCCCAGTGGCGCCAGGTTGAAGTCAAACGGGAAGCAACCTGCTTCACCGATTTCTCGGCACCGTACACAGCTTCACCGTTTTCATCTTTTAGAAGATTACCCTCTTCATCCAGCTGCGGAACCCCGGCCTTCCGGAAGTACTTCTGAGCCAGAATATCCGTGGCAACCTGCGACCAGCTCTCGGGAACTTCAATTCCGTCCATCTCAAAAACCGTACTACCATCAGGGTTGGTAATTTTAGAAATCCTCTTCTCGAAATTATAATATGAAAAAGGATCTTTACCCTCCTGCGTAAACAAACGATCCACCTTCAATCCGTTTATGAGAGATTTTTGTTTTGGAGCATTTGCCATGTCACAGTAACGTTAATAAATGTTTTTCGTTATAATTTTATACGGGCCGGAATTACAGTATGAACGGTGGGGAGCGAAAATAAACCCGGAGCACCTACAAGATATAGGCCACCCTAGAAAATTGACCACTATATATAGAACACGAAACACAATAATCCTCGAAAAATGGTTCGTCAAGAAAAGAGCCCCCGATTTAAGTTCTTTCACTTGATTTCATGAGCAACCTGATCTTTTACTATATAAAAAGATAATCCCGAAAATAAAAGACCATTCCTATCAACCCAAATAGATTGAAAAAATAAAACACAAAATGTTATCATCCCGCCTCGCCAGTTTACAAAACTTCATTTAGATTTACAGCATGCAGGAAAACCTTTCCCAGTATCTCGAGGTGAGCAAGAAAATTGCTCATAAAGCTGGCGCAATGGTACTTAAAGCGCAGCAGAAAGACATTAACATCAAATACAAAAGTAGACACAACCTGGTCACAAAATTCGATAAAAAATCTGAACAACTTATCTCGCGTGAGCTTCTTGAAGCCTTTCCCACGCACTCCATTTTGGGGGAGGAAAACATGGGAAACACAACCAACGATCAAAAATATAAATGGATTATTGATCCGATTGACGGCACTACAAATTTTGCCCACGGACACCTATACTACTGCATTTCAATCGGCCTGGAGATAAATGGCGAAATAATGGTTGGCGTGGTTTTCGCGCCGGCCTTCGGCGAACTGTTTTACGCAGCCAAAGGACTTGGAGCCTTTCTGAACGATAAGAAAATCTCCGTCTCAAAGATTAAAACCCTTGATGAATCATTGCTTGCAACCGGCTTCAATCCCGGCATACCGGAAATTCTCGAGGAAAATATCAATCATTTCGTACATTTTCAGAAAATAACCGACGGAATCCGCAGATGCGGCGCAGCCGCACTGGATCTTTGCTACACAGCCGCCGGCAGAGTGGACGGCTTCTGGGAAAAAGGATTAAAACCATGGGACATGGCGGCCGGCAAAATCATCGTGGAGGAAGCCGGCGGCCTTATTACAAGCTTAAACGGCACTCCGTTCAATCTGTACGACATTGAAGTCCTCGCATCCAACGGCCTCATCCACAAAGAAATGACCGGATATTTCCAGTCGGCCACACCTTGACCCGCCCACTCAAAATCCCTACAGTATGGCGTGCTTCATACAAAAGCGACATGCGCGCCCGTAGCTCAGCTGGATAGAGCGTTGGCTTGCGGAGCCAGAGGCCACAGGTTCGAACCCTGTCGGGCGCACCATATAAACAATTAGACAATCAGCCCTTTAAGGTCCTGATACCTGTCTTTCAGATCCAGATCATCCGCCACAGATTCATAGGTTATTTTTCCCCTATATGTATTTATTCCCCGCGCAAAACGGCCGTCACCTTTTAACGAAGCCGCAACGGAAGCAACTGATCCCTGCGCGGCCATCATCTTCAAATACGGAAGAGTCGCATGCGTCAGCGCCTGGGTGGACTGCCTTGCAACCTGCCCGGGCATATTTGTAATACAGCAGAAAATTTTGCCGTCGATTTCATAAATCGGCTCACTGTGGGAAGTCGGTCTTGCGCCCCATATACAACCGCCCTGATCAATGGAAACATCCACAATAACGGCGCCCTTTTTCATCGATCCGACCATTTCTTCCGTTACAACCTGCGGAGCGCGCGCCCCAGGGACCAGAACCGCGCCGACAAGCAGATCCGCCTTTGCCACCGCCGCGCGCAGATTTTCATCGTTCAACTGAACAAAACTAACATTAGAAGCAAGCTTTTCACCAAAAAAATCCGTAAACTCTTTTTTCAATCTTTCCAGACGCTCCGCGCTCCTGTTAACAATCGTCACATTTCCCCCCATTCCGGTAGCCGTCCGCGCGCATGTCGCGCCAACAAAACCTCCGCCAATCACCACCGTTTCGGCGGGATCGGCACCATGAATACTTCCAAGCGTCACACCGATACCATGATATTTTTTTTGTAGATATTGAGCCCCGTACTGCACGGCCAAAACACCCGCAATTTCGCTCATGGGAGCCAACAAAGGCAATTGACCCTTTTCGTCCTCAACGGTCTCGTACGCCACCGAAGTGATCTCATTTTCCAGAAGTTTCATGGTCAACCCTTTATCCACGCCCGACAAATGCAGATAGGTGTAAAGAGTTTTCCCTTTAAGCATATCCAAAAGTCGATATTCCTCCTGCACGGGCTCCTTGACTTTCACAAGAATATCGCATGCCTGCACAACCTCTTCGGGGGTTTCCATCATTTCCGCGCCACCGGCCACGTACTCTTCATCGCTAAATCCAGCACCGATACCGGCCCCTTTTTCCACAAAAACCTTATGACCGTCCGCCGTTAGTTCTTTAACGCCCGCCGGTGTCAACCCGACTCTGTTTTCATTATTTTTCACCTCCTTGATGGAACCGATAGAAGTAGACATAAATAAAAGTTAAGAATGCATATCCCGGCAAATATAAAAGCACAGTCCGCAAATAAAAAGCAAGCGATCGTATAATCGCCGGAAAACAACCTTTACATTTACTGTCTTAAGCTTTCTATTGCGGCCTTACGATCTTTCGCCCCGAAAATATGAGAACCTGAAACCAGCACATTGGCGCCGGCCTCAATACATTGGCGGGCCGTTTCCGCGTTGATACCGCCATCAACCTCAATATCCAGATCCGGCTTAAGATTCCGCAGTTCCTTGATTTTTACCAAAACTTCCGGAATGAACTTTTGTCCGCCAAAACCCGGATTTACGCTCATAACAAGAACCATGTCCAGATCATTAAGCACATGCTTGATTGTTTCAACCGGTGTGGCCGGATTCAGCGCCACCGCGGCACGAACGCCGAGCGCCTTAATTTGCTGAATTACCCTGTGTAAATGCGTGCAGGCCTCCTGGTGGACCGTTATACTTGCGGCCCCGGCCTTCACAAATAACTCAATATAAAGCTGCGGATTTTCGATCATCAAATGAACATCCAGTGGTAACTTTGAAACGATTTTCTTCACCACCGGCGGCCCGATTGTTATATTCGGCACAAAATGCCCGTCCATAACATCCACGTGAAGCATATCGCTGTACGGCTCAACCTCGGCAATCTCGTCATTGAGCTTTCCAAAATCCGCGGACAAAATTGAAGGGGCGATTTTTATTTTCATCAGACTATTATAGCAAAAAAACGTCTATTTCTCCACCACAGAGACATCACTATCATCGCCAACCACAACCGCGGAGGCCATATCCA
>JAHJEW010000020.1 GCA_018825335.1 Patescibacteria group bacterium
ATTGAAACAGCCGTATCCGTAAGAAAATAATATGAAAAACAAAAAAGGCGAAGCCGTACTAATAGGAGTTGTAATCATTTCCATGATCATTCTGATCATAGGAATCTCCATGACAATGCTGAACCTGTCCGTAATTCAGATAAGCAGAAACCATACGAACGCAACGACTCTCTATGTAAACACGGAGGGATGCGCCGAGGAATCGCTGATCAGACTAAACCGCCATAACGACTATACCGGAGAAACGCTGGTAATAGACACTACAACCTGCATAATTATAGTTAGCGGCAGCGGCGGAACCCGAACAATAAACATCTCCGCCTCGGATGCGGACTATACAAGAAAATTACAGATCGGTGTTATACTTTCACCATTCTCAATATCTTCCTGGCAGGATATAACCACATAAAAATGTTCAGTTTTCTACACAATCTGTTCAAAAAGAAACCATTCGGGTTATACATCTGCGACGAATACGTTCAGGCGACTTTGCTGAACGGGAACATGAAACAACCAAAAATAATCGCATCGGGTCAAAAAGCTTTGCCGGCGGGCATTGTGCAGAACGGTACGATTATGAAAAGAGAAGAACTGGCCGATATTATTAAGCAGCTGCTGGCGGAAACAAAGCCGCAACCAATTAAAGTCAAGAGATGTATATTGGCGCTTCCCGCATCCCAGACATTTGAACACGTTTTTTTTCTGGAAAAAAATCTTGGAAGCCCCCAGATCCAAAAATTTTTGAATGAAGAACTTGAAGAAACTCTGCCTTTAAGCAGAGGAGAAATAAAATACAAAATAAAAATTATGCCACTGACTAAAACGCAGATAGTTTTTGTATGTGCCATGGACATAAACTCGGCGAACACTTACCTTGAAACATTAAAGAAAAACTGCAATCTCGATCCTGAGATTATCGAGCCCCGTCACCTTGGCATGGCGCGTGCCGTACAGGCCGATTTTACGCAGGATGAGGGAATAATTATCGTTGATCAAAGCGAAACCAAAATAAACTGGGTACTTTTTTGGAAAGGGAAAATATTTGACAGTAATGCCGTATCTATAGAAGATTTACCCGAGGACATTGTAGCCTCAATAATTTATTTTGAGGAGAAAAGCAGGCGGAAGGTGACGGAAATTCTGGTGGCTGCCGATCAGGAAAAAGCGGATATTATCATAAAATCGTTGCAGTCGGCCGTCAAAGTCCCCATAACAGCTGTGCCGGAAGTGGCGATTGCCACGGGAGCGGGATTAAGAGCGCTCGATAGGAACGGAAATCAGATCAATCTTGTATAATAAATAATCATTATGGAAAAAAAAGGAAAAAAAATAGTTGTTGCCGAGGACGATAAATTCATGGCAAAAGTTTACAGGGAAAAGCTCAGAGACGAGGGATTTGAAGTGGAAATAGCTTTCGACGGCGTGGAGGCTGTTGATAAAATTACCAAAAACAAGCCCTCTTTGGTGATTCTGGACATGATTATGCCAAAAAAAACCGGATTCGATGTTTTAAAGGAGATCAAAGCCAATCCTGAAACAAAAGACATACCGGTAATCATACTTTCCAATCTGGGTCAGGCATCCGATTTCGACAAAGGAAAAAAGCTCGGAGCCATTGACTACATTATTAAAGGCGACGAGTCTTTCAAATCGGTCATGGAGAAAATCAAGAAGCACCTGGCTTGATTCTCAGTAGAGGCCTATTCCAGCAGCAGTAAAAGCATCATTGTCCCTATTCCGCCAAGAATAAGAAGGAAATGTAAAATGGACAATCGTCCTTTTTTGGAATCTTTGTGAAGTTCGGGAAAAAGATCGGTATTTGCTATATAAATAAAACCACCGGCGGTGAACGGGAGGATGAATCTTAGGAAATCTTCGTTTACGCCACCCAGCAGAAGTCCGAATATTGCACCTCCAACTGCAAACAGAGCACAAATAAAATTCAACAAGAGAGCGGTCTTTCGCCCCAGACCTCCATGAACAAGAATCCCGAAGTCGCCTATTTCCTGCGGAATCTCATGCAGCAAAACTGCAACGGTGGTGGCTATTCCAAGATTCGTATTGGCCATATAACTCGCGGCAATAAACAGGCCGTCCACAAAATTATGCAGCCCGTCGCCGAAAATATTCGTAAAAACAAGAGCTTTATGGTGATGATGTTCCGGCTTGTGACAATGATGCCAGTGGATGAATTTTTCCAGAATAAAAAAGACCAGAATACCGGCAAGAATACTTAGGCTCATCTGTAGATCAAACCCAAACTCCTCTACAGCTTCCGGAAGAATGTGAATAAAAGCGTCGCCAATAAGAGCTCCGGCGGAAAAACTGACCAGAAAAAGAACAATATTTTTTAGCCGCGACTCATTAACGCTAAGAGTGAAAACCCCGATAAGCGAAATGATGCTCACAAGAAGTGTGCTGCCAATTGTATAAAGCCAGATATTTGCCATAAAAAATCCACGTTACTTATATAAAGATAATAGCCTCTCTTTTTCCGGCGCGCCATAGTGAAAAATTTCTCACAGGAAGGTTTAGCCGTACTTTTCCGTGAACAGATTCCGGTCGGCGCCGCAAAGGCGCAAAACATGCTGAATATCGTCAACCATTTTAGGATTGCCGCACAAATAAAACTCCGGTTCGCGGCAGTCCTTTTCATTCTTGGGAACAATTTCCGTGACCCGTCCCTGCAGAAAGCCTTTACCGGGTTCTTTTTCGGGTCTGCTAATACAATGGATAATTGAAAAATTCGGAAATCGGCCTTTGGTACCGGCCCGGGCACCGACAATATCTTCAAAAAGGCGCACGGAAAAATCTTCCTTAATATGGCGCGCCCCAAAATAAAGCCTCACCCTCGCTCCGGCATCTCTGCCAAGCACCGCTTTGATCATAGACACGAAAGGCGCGACGCCGGTTCCGGTAGCCACAAAAACCTTATCTTTGCCCGTATCATGCACCACGAATTTCCCCATCGGCACCCCGATCAAGTGCAGTTCCGTACCCATTTCAGCCGCATCAAAAAAAATGGAAGCGGGTCCGCCCACACGCGTGTCTATCAATAAGGACAAAATCCCGTTTTCAATTCCGACAATCGAATAAGAACGAAAGATTTCCGGTTCAATC
>JAHJEW010000094.1 GCA_018825335.1 Patescibacteria group bacterium
CAAGATGAAAACTTTTACTCCCCCGTCGGTGGACGCGGCTTTTGTTTTCGCGCAGATTGCCAAAAATCTGGAGAATGCCTGTATTAAGGCTAGAAGGCATGGGCTGGTTGCGAAGACTTTGATCGCTATTTTGAAGACGCAGGATTTTAGGGCCCACGGGCTGGAGGTTAAGCTAAACCGGGCGACTTCTTATCCGCATGAGCTTATTCCGGTTTTGAGGTCTCTTTTTAAGCGACTGCACCGCCCGGGGGTGGAGTACAGGGCTACGGGGGTTGTTCTTGGGAAGCTTTGTTCCTGCAAGTCTGTTCAGATGACGCTTTTTGAGTCGCCGCTGAAGGTGGATAAGATGGTGAAAATTTATGACGCGATTGATGATCTGGCGGGAAGGATGGGGAAACATCGCGTTTACATGGGTACAAGCGCGCTGGCGCACGGGGGCGGCGCGGCGCACGGTTCCGGCATCGACCAAAATGCTTCCGCGCGGCGAGACCTGCCACTTCGAAAACTTAATCGTCTAAAGGGCGAAACGGCGCGCCGGCATCTGCCGCTGCCTTTGCTTATGGGGCGTAAAAATCCCCTGTCGTGATTTTATTTAGTTTACTGCGAAATCCACGGCTGCTGATTATGTAGCCATAATGCGGTCTTTTTCATGCTCGCCGTTCAGCTCCGCTTTATTCAACCGTATCCGCGAAAAGCGTGCAATAACCTTTCCCCACAAGGTTGAGTAAATATTGTACGTGTTCGAGAGCCATTATTCTATTTTCATGGTTTCCATTGGGTTGTTTTTCTATAACTATGTCGAAGTGTTGGTCTTCCTCATCCAGAGTTACATGCATGTGCAGTTTTTCGGCCCTGCAGATGGAATTTAGCTTTGGCAGGATTGACGGCGCTTCCGCCTCATCGTAGGGAATTGTAATTACAATGGAATCGAATCTGAAAGTGTGAAGCAGAAGGGTTCTTAGATGTTTTGGCGGTATGCTGGGGCTGGGGGCCGGAATCGAAGCAAAGACTTGTTCCGGGTTGGAGTCCCGTGCCGGCTCGGACACGGGTGCCTGCTCCGACAGAGCTTTGTTACCGTCTTGCGGGGCCATACTCTTTCTTCTCTGAGTTTCTTCAGCGGCTTCTCTTATTAGTTTATTAAAAAACGCGTCCAGTGTGTTTATATCCTCCGCAATCTCTGCCGCCCTGCTCTGAATGGATTCTTTTCGCCAATCCGGAAGGTCGTTTCCTGTATCCTGATTTTGATCCTTCAATGAATCTTTTTCTGACATAAGAAATGTTATTGGCCGCTATTGTATAATTTTTACTCCTTTTGTCAAGCTCTATTCCGGTAAATCCGCAACATCACAAAAACATTGAATTTTTTACGCTTTTCCGCTAAATTTTCTTCACTGGTGCGGGCGGGTGTAGCTCAGTTGGCTAGAGCGCAACCTTGCCAAGGTTGAGGCCAGGGGTTCGAATCCCCTTACCCGCTCCATGAAGTAACCGTCCCGTTTTGGGCGGGTAATTATTTTTTAATTATTTCATTCACTTTTTTGGATGATTTTTGGTTTATTTTTTCACTGATAGTGTTTTATTATACCAGCCTTTATCAATTTTACCGGCATGGTGAACATCGAAACCATAATCGAAAAGGTAAGAAATTATAATTCTCAGAGCAATGCTCCGAGGATTAAAAGTGCCTATAAATTTGCAGAAAGGGCCCATGACGGACAATTACGAAAATCAGGTGAGCCGTATATAACACATCCTCTTTGCATAGCGAATGCTCTCACTGAATACAAAGCTGATGAAGATACCATTATTGCCGCCCTGCTACACGACGTTCCCGAAGATACCGGATATGATCTAAAAACCATTGAAAAAAAGTTCGGCGGAAATGTTGCCTTTCTGGTTGACGGTGTCACGAAGGTCAGAAAAGAGTTTAAAAAAGCTGCTTCTTCCGCACAGAAAACGGAAACCCTGCGGAAAATTATTTCTTCAATTGCAAAGGACCAAAGGGTCCTTTTAATAAAACTTCTAGACCGCTTGCACAACATGCGGACTTTAATTCATATACCCCCGGACAAGCAGCATAAAATTGCCCGTGAAACTCTTGATTTTTATGTACCTCTGGCCAAGAGCATAAGCCTGTGGGAATTAAAAACGGACCTTGAAAATCTTTGTTTCATGAATCTGCGGCCATCTCAATATTTCTATTATCAAAAATTGCTTAATTCACTTGCGCATGATTACCGTGAGTATTTTCCCGATATTGAAGAAAGTATTTATAGGGCGTTTTCATCTACAAATATACCGGTTAAAGTATATATAGTTGTTCTTACACCATATGAAATTCATGAATTGAAGAAAAAAGGTGTAGATATCAAAAAACATTTTTTCCAGATTGTCATTTGCACCGATTCGGAGGAGCATTGTTATTCAGCATTGGGCGTCGTTCATATGCTTTGGAAACCCGTTTTGAAGTATTTTAACGACTTTATAGCCGTACCGAAGGAAAACCATTATCAGGCTCTGCACACCTCTGTGATAGGGATCAAGGGTCATCTTTTAATGGTACTTATCCAGACTATGGCGATGAATCGATATTCCAGAAAAAGCGCTCCTTTTGATTTTAATTCGGTTTATGATCTCAAAACCTCTTTGGGGCATCTGGATGAAAAGGGAAGCAGCGAATCCTATTTAAAGAGTGTTGCCGACGAGGTTTTTTGTCGTTATGTACATTTTTTTGATAATGAGGGGAATAGATATAAATTGCCGCAGGGTTCAAGCATAATTGATTTTTTCTTTTATCTGCAAGAGCAACAAAAAATTGTCTCCGTCGGCGCCATTGGTGCTCTTGTAAATGACCGGGAATCGCCATTAAAGCAAATCATCCAGAAAGATGATGTCATTGAATTTACGGCCGGAAACCGTGACCAGAAAGTAACCCCTTTTTTCTTGCGTTATGCCAAGACCAGCCTTGCAAAAAGAAGCATTAAGAAAGCGCTTTCCGCCCAGAAATTGAAAGATGCCGTATCGGCAGGTAAAAAAGTTCTGGAAAGTGAGTTGAAACGTTGGGGATTGCCAATGCTCTCTGAATTTCCCGCGGGGACTGTTGCGTCAGTTATTAAAGTCCTGGATCTTGATTCCGAAATTGATCTTTATGAAAAAGCCGGTCGCGGAAAAATTGATGTTAGTCGTGTTGTCTATTCTTTATTTTTTCATTATTCCCGCAATAAATTGCAATGTTTTTCTACACTCAAAAAACAGTTTATCATGATGAGAATAATAAATAACAGGAACCGTGTCGGGTTTGTTAAGGATATTCTTTATACTTTTCAGAAATTTAATTTCAGTATCCATGAAATCAAAGGATACTCTCCCCAAATCGCAAAACCGGGAATTGTGGAATTAAAGATTCGTGAGAGTCTGACTCTGGCCACCTTTAGAGATATCATCCTGCCGCTATGCAATGCTCTTGAACAAGTGGATAGCGTGGCTTCCGTCCAGTTGAAATTAACTTAAATCCATAAGGAAGAAAAAGTTTTCCGGCGGTAAACAAATAGGCTCTCAAAAAAAATGATATTTTATTCCCTCTCCGGCCTGTAGTTTTCAGGTAAGAAGCACGCCGCCGTCAACCACAATCTGGCTTCCGGTTATATAAGATGCCAGATCGGAAGACAGGAATAGAACAACCTTGCCAATATCATCCGGTTCACCCATGCGGTGCATCGGGATTTTATTCATGAAAGCTTCCATCACTTTTGTCATATCAACTGCCTTGCCGGCGGTTGCCTTTTGCATTTCCTCAACACCCGGAGTGGCTATGGCACCCGGGGCAACTGCATTAACCCAGATTTTGTGAGGTGCCATTTCCAGCGCGCAATTTTTTGTAAAGCCCCATACGCCGTGTTTGGATGCGTCATAATGCGCCAGCCCGACAGACGAGGGATGCAGAGCATCAATAGAAGAAATGTTAACAATC
>JAHJEW010000095.1 GCA_018825335.1 Patescibacteria group bacterium
AGTCCTTACTGGTATTACCTGACCACACTGGACACCGGAGAAGTAATCTACGCCAAAACCAATGACGAACACAATTCCAACAAGGCAAGATACCTTAATTAGAAGCCATAATTAACCGATCCGCCCGGAGCCGGAGTACTTTCCGCAGCCGGAGCCGCAGCCGGCTTATTGTATGTAATCGTAAATTTCGTAACCGCCGATTTGTTTCCATCTGGATCAATCCCATAAACCTCATATTCATTTTCCCCAGACTTTAGATTACCAACCGACTCCCTGGCAACATATTTCCATGTCGTGGCGCCGGCCTCAAATTGAGATAAAGTATAACCGTTTACAACAACCTTTTCGGCACCTTTGATCGAACCTTCAACTGTAACGGTATCCGTGTCCACAACTGAAGAAGTGGACCCGTTGAATGTCAGAACCACCGGATTCGTCAGCTTATCTTCTATTGTGACAGCGTCCTTATTATAGGTAATGGTTATTTTTGCCGGTGTACTTCTATTACCGTCTTTATCCACCGCATAAACCTTGTAAACGTTTTCACCGGAAAGAAGATTTCCGATTGCCACCGAAATATTATATGACCAATCGGTATCACCTTTCTGAAATTTACCCAACTCATAATCGCCGATATTGCTGTTAACAACCACTTTGACCGTGCCCTCGGCAACCGTTCCCTTAAGCACGAAACTGTTTTCCTTAACAGTGGTTTCTTTGGGCTCGGTTATGACGGGAGTTTTAAGCACTCCGCTTTCTTCAACTTTCGCATCGCTCTCATCACCCGCTACAGTATTATTGATCGTATCAACCTCCGTTTTAACCTCGCCGCTGCCGGAGATGGAAATAATAGGCTGGGAATCATCCAGAGTTGCAATATCTATCTTCGTGGATCCAGAATACAAACTGAAATTCGTCGGGGACCGATCCTCTGTCGTATTCCATTTATACCAATCAGTATCTTTAAAATCATCACTGATAGCTCTTAATACGGAAGGCCTCTGATTTTCCACAAAAGCCTTTAAAGCTGCATCATCAATGGTTATCTCCTGCCCTACTCCAACGCTTACCGTATCAACCACACGTTCCTGCCCGTTTGTTCTCACCAAAATTTCCACCGACACGTCTCCGTCAAGAACCCTCACAATCTGGGTATCTTTGCTTTCAACCTCAAACACAGTCCCGTCCGCCTTAATCAACAGATCCGCCGTTCGCACCTCATAATGCGCATCCCGGACACCGGCGCTCTTGGCACCTTTGATCCATGCGACACCATTATCCAGATTTATTGCAATCGTCTCAAGGTCGGAAGTCTTACTCAAATCGGCAAGCACGACCGCCGTATCATGATTAAGACGCACTTTGGTACCGTTAAAAAATTCAATCACCGCGGTGCCGGTCGGAAAAGTCTTTAAAGCATCACCAAGTAAAAGTTTGGTCCCGCTGTACGCATTATTCCATTCGGTCTGGGCATAAGGTAAAATCTTGGCCTTGCCGTCAATTACATAAAAATAAGCATCAGCTTTCCCCTGCTTATCCCAATTTTGCCAAACCTGAAAAGCCATAACACCAATAATGCCGATACTCACCAAAATAAGAAACGGGAGCAAAAAATCAACGGGCTTTTTTCGACGATTTACTCTACGCATAAAAATACGAAAAATAATTCGCTACCAATATAACAGCAAAACGCTTGCTGTAAAGAAAAAAAATCAATCAAACTTACGAATACTTACACTCCTATCTCGCGTTTAATCGCATTAATATCACGCATAATCCTGTTATCTTCCTTCATCTGCCCTAAAATTTTATTGCAGGCATGAAGTACCGTTGTATGATTTCGTCCTCCAAAACTCTCCCCGATAGTTTCATAGGAGTGATCCAAAGTTTCACGAATAAGATACATGCAAATCTGTCGCGGTATCATCACCTCTTTTTTTCGATTATCGCCCGTAAGATCGCTACGGGTTAATTTAAAATACTGCGCGACAAGATCAATAACATCATCACTGCTTCGAACAACCATTCGCTTCTCCGTGTCCAATGAAATACCCTGCAAATCACTGTCTCTGCTTAACTTGCGGATTGCATCGGCCACCGATTTAATTGTCGGAGTTGTCTGCATAAGACGGGCTTCAGCAACGGCCTTGACCAGAATCCCTTCCAGTTCACGCACACTGTGACGAACGTTAAACGCGATAAATTCAAGAACATCTCTGCCAACAATCACCTGATATTCCAGACACTTTGAATTCAAAATCGCCATCCTGGTTTCAAAATCTGGCAAAAGAACTTCCACCACCATACCCATGCCAAAACGGCTCACCAGCCTGTCTTCCAGACCATCCAGCTCGCCGGGCGGTTTGTCGGAACTTAATATTATCTGCTTATCAGCGTCGTAAAGCTCGTTAAAAGTGTGAAAAAACTCCTGCTGCGTTGAGGATTTATTGCCAAAAAATTGAACATCATCAACAATAAAACAATCAATATTGCGATACTTTTCTTTAAAAGAACCCGTATTTTTTTTGCCGATTGCGGTAATAATCTCATTCATAAACCGCTCTGAAGTCATATAGACCACACTTTTATTGGGATAATTCTTCAAAACTTCCAGCCCAACCCCCTGAAGCAGATGGGTCTTCCCCAAACCAACGTTGCCATACAGAAAGAGTGGATTATAAATGTTACCCGGCTTGGCCGCCACAGCCTTACAAGCCGCAAGAGCAAGCTGATTTTCCTGTCCCGGAATAAAATTATCCAGCGTATAGCGCGGATTAAACATTTTACTGCGAACCTCCCCGTCAATAATTACCTCCTGCTTGTTGGGTACCTTGCGCATCTTGCGAACATCCTGAGACTGAAATAACTTTATATCTATTTTGAAAGGATGATCCTGATCGGCAAGCGACCCCATTACATCATATTTAACCTCTTTAATCCCCGGATCAATATTTTGGACCGCCCGAAAAATCTGGGCTTCATGACGATCACGAATAAAACCGCGCACAATATGGTTCGGAACACATATTGTCATTACCCCTTCTTCTATGCCCGAAATAATGGAATCTTTAAAAAGTGATAAAATTGAGGACTTTCCGATCTGTGGAGAAAGACTTTTCAGTACATCCTCCCAAAGAGATTTATTATGCATATTTGAAAGACTATCACTTATTTTTCAGCCGAGAGCAGGAGCAATATTAGCTGCTTTTTTTGGCTGCCACAAGGTTAGAATTATCTTTCAGCCTGATACTAATTATGGCACCTTCCTGCCCCGACATATACAATTTCTTGATTTTTTTTAAAACCAAAATACATATTTGACAAACACTCAATGCTACGTGGCCCCAGTTTTCCGTGAAGCGCAACAAATTTTATCTTTGGTTTAGAAAAACGTCAGAATATCATTATAAGTGATGAAGAAAATTATAGCCATTAAAATCACGAAGCCTATTCCGTGAACAAGCGCTTCAAACTTGAGACTAATACGTCTTCTGAAAATTACCTCCATCAAAATGAACAAAGCCCTCCCACCATCCAGCGCCGGAAAAGGAAAAATATTAATGATACCAAGACTTAGAGATAAGAGGGCCATGAAACGCAGCACAGACAAAAAACCTTCCTGCACAAATGTATATGTCAGCCTGGCGATTCCAACGGGACCGGCCACGCCCTCCGGCACGGTAAACTTCGTAACAATAGAACTCACAACATCACCGAACATTGTAAGAGTAACCAAAGAAAGCCGCCCCGTCTCCTCCAGGGCCTTAAAAGGCGCAACCCAGAAAGGATACTGCACA
>JAHJEW010000096.1 GCA_018825335.1 Patescibacteria group bacterium
AAAATGCTTTTGAACGCGGGGATTGCGCGTGTTATTGCGAATGATGAGAATGGTATTGCGGTGGAATACAATGTTTTGGAATGGACGGAAAAGTGGTCGAAGGATGACATGATTGAAGATACCCAGAAATATACGGCGAATTATAAAGTATCAAGTACATGATGAATAAGGTTATTGCACTTGTTGGCATGTGTGGGGCGGGTAAGTCTGTTGTAAGCGATTTTTATAAGGAAAGGAATTATGGATATATCCATTTTGGGGCTGTGACCATGGAGGAGGTTAAGAGAAGGGGTATGGAAGTTAATGAGGTTAATGAGAAGATTGTGCGTGAGGGTTTGCGCGCCGAGCATGGAATGGCGGCGTTTGCTATTTTGAATTTGCCAAAGATTGAATCGGCACTTGAAAATGGAAATGTTATTGTGGATGGCCTTTATAGTTGGGCGGAGTATAAGGTTTTGAAAGATAAGTTTGATGATAGTTTGATTGTGCTGGCGGTTTTTGCCTCGCGCGGTCTGCGATACAAGCGGCTTGCGGAGAGAAATGTTAGGCCTCTTACGGAGGAGCAGGCGCGGGGTCGCGATTACGCGGAGATTGAAAATATTGAAAAGGGCGGACCGATTGCCATGGCGGATTATACTGTTGTGAACGATGGGAATTTGGAGGATTTAAGGGATAAGTTGGAATCGTTAATTTATTAGGCGATGAAAGAATTTGCGCTTATTAACGGGAAAATCGTTACTCATGAAAAGGTTTTTGATGGGACTGTTTTTGTGAAGGATGGGAAGATAGATTGTATTAAAGAGGGGCACGATGATGCCGGTGATATTGAAAAGGTGGATGTTTCCGGAAAGCATATTTTTCCCGGGTTGATTGATGTCCATGTGCATTTTAGGACTCCGGGTGGAACGGATAAGGAGGATTGGACGCATGGTAGTAAGGCGGCTTTGGCGGGTGGGGTGACGACGGTTTTGGATATGCCGAACAATGATCCTCCGGTTGTTAATCAGGAAAGTTTGGAGGCTAAGCGCGCGCTGGTGAAAGATGAAGCTTTGGTGAATTACGGTTTTTACGCGGGCGCTACCGGGGATAATGTTGGCGAGATTGCGGAAATGAAAGGTATAGCGGGAGTGAAAATTTATATGGGAAGTTCAACCGCCGCCTTAGCGGGGTCTTCGACAGGTGGGCTTTTGGTGGACGATTTGCAGACGCTGGAGAAGTTTATGACGGAAACGGATCATCTTCTTGTGTTGCATGCGGAGAACGAGGCTTGTATTCGTGAATATATGCGGCAGTTCGACGGGCAGGAAGATCCGGCTGTGCATTCAAAAATTCGCGATCCGCACTGTGCGTATGAGGCGGTTAAGGATGCTTTGCATATGGCCAAGAAATATAGTCGGCGCACTCATTTGGCGCATGTTTCTACGGCGGCGGAGCTGGATACTATTAGGAAGTTTAAAGAAGATTATATTACCGCGGAGGTTACGCCTCATCATCTTTTTTTGACGGATGCGGATTATGCGCAGTATGGGAATTTGATTCGCGTGAATCCTCCGGTGAGGAATCCGGCGGACCAGGTGGCGCTTTGGGAGGCTATAAAAGATGGCACGATAGATATGATCGCCACAGACCACGCGCCGCATCTGCTTGCGGAAAAGAACAGGCCGTATTCGCAGGCGCCTTCGGGCGTGCCGGGTGTGCAGACTATGTTGCCGCTTATGTTAAACGCGGTTAATGATGGGAGAATAACTTTGGAGAAAGTGGTTGAGCTGACTTCTTATAATCCGGCTATTAAGTTTGGTGTTTTGGGCAAAGGTTTATTGGAAGCCGGTTATGACGCGGATATTACGATTGTGGATATGGAGCTTAAAGAGCGGATTTGCCATAAGTTTTTGTGGTCCAAGTGTAACTGGTCGCCTTTTCATAACTGGGTACTTCAAGGGTTCCCCGTCATGACTTACGTTGCCGGAAACTTAATGTACGAATGGCGTGACAGTTTTGGAGAAGAGATAGGGCAAGAGGTAGATTACGGGTGATTCGTGCTAAGGCGCACGCGGGTGTTGGTTTTTAAATCCCTTCTACTTTGTGTAGGAGTTTCTTCTTATTTAAGAACCTGTCGATACTTTCGAAAGATTCGTCGTACATTGTTTTCATTGAATCGTCTGCGTAAAAAGCAATATGTGGTGTCGCGATGACATTTTTTATATGTATAAGATCTTTGCTTTGGGCAATGTTTTGTTCATGTTCCAGGACATCCAGGAGGGCGTATGCAATTTTGCCGGTTTTTAGTCCTTTTACGAAGGCTTTTGTGTCTATGAGTCCTCCTCTTGCTGTGTTGACGATTATTACTTCTTTTTTCATTTTGCTAATACTCTTGCTGTTAATCATGTGCTCAGTAGAGGGTAATAGTGGGCAATGAAGAGAAATAATATCCGATTTCTTCCAGATTGCGTCTAATGAAACGTACTTAAATTTATTTTCACGGGCGGCTTTTCTGTCTTTGATGGGGGAGAATGCTATTACGTTCATAAGAAATCCAAGGCTGGCGATTCTGGCTACGTTGTTACCTATTTTCCCAGTGCCAATAATGCCCAGGGTTTTTCCCTTTAATGTTATGCCTCTAAGTCCTCGGAATTGGAATTTATGTGTGTCTTCTACTCGTTTATCCGCTTCGGAGACGTGTCTTAGTCCTGCAAGAAGAAGGGCGAAAACGTGTTCAGCTATAACGTGAGCTCCGTAGTCGGGGACGTTGCAAACCAGTATGTTTTTTTCTTGTGCCGCTTTTAGGTCTATATGGTCGTAACCCACGCTTCTGGTTACGATTATTTTTAGATTTGGTAGACCTTCTATGACTTTTCTTGTGATTTTACTGTAGATAAAAACGGATAAGATTTCCGTGTCTTTGCATTGTTTAATGATCTGGTTTTCGGTGAGTGTGCCGGGGATTATGGTTGTTTTTGGGAATTTCTTGGTGATTTTTCTTTTATCTTCCGGTTCTACTTCCAAGAATGTTATTTGTGCTTTGGTTTTCATGTAGCTTTCTTAATCTTTTTAAGTTTTTTCTTTAGCTCCGGCAGATCTTTGCGGACGGTGTTCCATACCTGTAAGATATCAACTCCAAAGTAATCGTGGATAAGAATATCACGCATTCCGGCAATTTTCTTCCATGCAATATCATTGAATTTTTTCTTAAAACTAGCGGGTAAATTTTTTACAGCTTCGCCTATAATTTCAAGCCTGCGTAAAACCGAATCCTGAATTTGCTGATTCGCAAAAAAAGCTTTTTGATCGTGTGGTTCAATGTATTGCTCTATGAAGGCAATGGATTCAAGTATATGTTCAATAAAAATTTCAGGGTCTTTTTTCATAAAAGATCAACTGCATCAGATTCAATGTATTTTTTTAGACGTGGATGAACGGCTCTGAATGTTAAAAGGTCAACTTTTTTGTTGAGTTTTTTTTCAAGCTGTTCATTTAATTCAACCATATCAAAAAGCGTTGAAGAGGGTTTCATTTCAACGAGTATATCTATGTCACTGTTGCGTTTTTCTTCTCCCCTTGCAAAAGAGCCGAATAATTGAGCTTTCTTAACGCCCGCTTTTTTAAGGACAGGGCGAATTTTCATTTTAATAATACGAATATCCATATTTGTAGCATTACAGTTTTTCTAATTTTATTCTATCATTTATCTTAGCTTCCTCATACGAGGCACTCTTGACAGAATGATAAAATATTGTTAAAATTAGGGTAGATTAATTTATTTTATTAAAAAAAACATGCCAAATACACCTCAAACTTCCGAAATCCTTGGTCAGAATCCCGATCCGGCTAAACTTTTGCAGAATCTGGAAGCTCTCGATACCGACCAGAAGAAATTCAACCTTCTCCGTAATATATTTGTTGAAGAGGCGGATGTGAATGAATACATACAGTATCTTGATACCGATGAAGATATTGATCTTACGCGTAGGCAATTAACGGGCCTGAAAAGCACTCTGGAGGGGTTTAAGGTTTATTTGAAGCAATATCTACAGCAAACCGGAGAGAGAATCGGCAGGTTTGATGAAAGACTGGCGGAGGGCGTAAAGTCCTTTGCTAATCCTGAAGCAACACCCGAAGAATTGGAAGGTATAGGTAAAACTCGCCGCAGAGTTGCCCAGGCTATGCAAATCGCCAACATCCCCCGCGGCGCAAAGGGCAAAAGTTTAAGGGAAGTAACACAAAAAGGTCCGGTTTCGGGTATTGAATCAAGTAAAGAACAGGCCGGGCTTTTGAAAAATCTGGAAGCGCAATATCCAACCATGCAGGCTACATTTGAACGTTACGAAATTTTCACCAAAGGCATGCCAACTTGGGAACAGGTCAAGAAAGGTCTCACGCCCGAAGTTCTTGATAAGGCTTTAAAATTGGCAGAACCCACTCTGCTTTTGATTCCGCCTACCACCCGTCTCTCGAAGGTTGTAGCCATCAATAAACATCCGGCGAAAGGCCAAAAGTTTGATACTTACACCCATGAACTTGAAAATAACGACCTTTGGAACGGTGGAAAATCCAAGACCGAAAATAAATGGCAGGTTTCAATCGTTGAAGGTATCCAGAATGTTGCCCAGGATGAACAGATTTATAACGGCGAGAGAAACAACTATGAAATGAGCAGACTGTGGGTGAAAAAGTATGAAGACCGGGGCTTGGATGTTATGAATGATGCTGGCGCCTATTTGACTTTAATGATGAAAGGTTTAGTAGAAGGCAAACCTATTGATTCGCAAACTTTCACGGCTTTAAACGGCAAAAACTTGACAGAAACCTCGTTTGTTGCGGTCGGTGTTTGGTCCGATGTTCAGGTCCGCCTGACCGGCGATTATCCTGATAGTGTCGGCGATAGTCTCCGTTTGCGCGGCTCGGTGGGGGTAGATGTGCCTGAAACGACTTAGCCTTTAATTCTTGATTTTCCTTTGGCCCCGCCGCAGCGGGGCCATTTCTTTATCTTTATTTTTTTTATAAAAAATTTTATGATGCAGTCATACGGTGAATAGTCACTCGATGTTGCTGTGCAAACAGCGCTGCGGGCTACCGTACATTTCTTCTACCGTCAAAAAAGCTTGGCGTTCAGCGTACCATCTTTATGGCAAGCGCTTCGAAGGAGCTTGGTAGCAAGATACGAGCATTGAAAAAGCACATCTGCCCTCACGTTTGAGCCAGGCTTGGCTCCAAAAGAAGGAGCTGAAAAAGCAAACCAATGCGGATGGTGCGGTTGCGACTGCATTCATCTTTACGGATAAGGCTGGTCAAAACCTCGAATGTTGCGAACGGTAATTGGAACAATGATCAGGTCAACCTGAACAACGATAATCCTGATAATGTCAACAATAATCTCCGTTTGCGCGGCTCGGTAAGGGTTTATGTGCTTTGTGCTGCCTTCAGCCAGCCTCCAAGCATTCTTCCAATTTCTTGCAGCTTGGGTTCGAGCTGAAAGATTTTTGTTTCGTTGACCAGTTTTAATTCGAGATAGAGGCGCAATTTTAACATACATATTTCGAGCTTTCCAACAGCTTTTAGCAGATAACCGGGCTTGAGCGGCTTTGGCGCGCTCTTTGCCATCACCAGAATTTCCATGAAATCAAGAATGGAATTTTCCAAACTGATTCCGAGCGAATGCCGCCAGCGCTTTTCCAGTTTGGCATCAATGTCTATAATGGCTTTGTAGACTTCATAAGTTTTATTGATGATCGGGAGTGATGTATCCATAGATTTGAGTTTAAGAAATATTTGGCGAAGCTGGTTTGCCTTTAGAAAGGGGAAGCGTGCAACGCATGAAATGCACGATTTTCAATATTACCTTGAAAAGAATCTTCTTGAGCTTTTTCGGGATTTGACGAATGGGCGTTATCGTCATGGCGGTTACAGAAAATTTGTCGTGTGCGATAACAAACGGCGGGAAATATCGGTGGCTTCGGTGCGCGACCGGGTAGTTCACCGGCTCGTTTACGATTATCTGGAAAAACTCTACGATAAAACTTTTATTTATGACGCATGGTCGTGCCGCAAAGGGAAGGGATTGCTTGGTGCCATAGAAAGAACGGCTTGCTTTTTGAAGCGTTTTAACACACACACACACACACACACAGCGCGAAGCCATTTTTCGTGGGTCTGGAAATGTGATGTGAAGAAGTTTTTTGATAGTGTTGATCAGGAAGTTCTGCTTAAAATTCTGGGGAGGCGGATCAAGGATAGTATAACTTTTAATTTGCTGAAAGAAATAATCCATAGTTTCACGACTGTTGCCGGGCGTCGAGTTGGTATGCCGATTGGTAATCTTTCGAGCCAGATTTTTGCCAATATTTATTTGAATGAACTGGATAGGTTTGTTAAGCTTAGGTTGCAGGTAAAGGCTTATTTGCGCTATGGTGATGATTTTATTGTATTGGAAAATGACCCGGAAAAGCTGAAAAATGTAAGAGATGAGGTTAGTCGTTTTTTATCGGATGAGCTGAAATTACATGTGAATCCGAAAAGCGATAAAATCATGAAGGTTTCGCATGGACTTAAGTTTTTGGGTGTTAAACTTTGGCCTTTTGGCAGGACTTTAAATAGACGCAACCTTGATAGAGTTAAGGGACGGCTTAAACCGAATAATATCTCGAGTTACAGCGGGCTTATATTGAAACATGGGAATGTGAAACAGGTTAAGGACTTTAATTGGATGGTTTGTGATAAAATATTGAATGAATATTAAAAAGGTTATTGCCCGCGGCGAGGGAGCGGGCTTTGGGTTTGAGTCTTTTGCCCGGGCGTGCTTAAATAGTGGCGATGTAATTTTTTGTGAGATGGTCATGACGGATTTAAAAACGGAATTTTGCGGAGTGAAGTTTGAAAATCCGTTGGTGGTTGCATCGGGGGTTTTGGGTGTTACCGGGGCGAGTTTGAGGTTTTGTGTGGAGAATGGAGCCGGTGGGGTTACCACTAAGTCCATTTGGCTTGTTGAGCATAAAGGGCATAAGAGTCCGGTTATTATTGCGAATGAGCATTATATGCTTAATGCGGTTGGGGTGCCTGATGCGGGGATTGAGAAGGCGAAAATAGAGCTTGGGAAGTATATGAAAAATAAGCCGGCGCCGCTGATCGCCAATATTATTGCGGGGAAGGTTGATGATTATGCGGAGATTGCGGAGAAGGTGACGGAGCTGGGGCCGGATATTATTGAAGTGAATATTTCCTGTCCGAATGTGGAGGATGAGTTGGGGCGGCCGTTTGCGTGTAGTCGTAAGGATGCTGCGCGGGTTACGGAGGTTGTGAGGAAGCGTACTAAGTTGCCGATCGTTATTAAGTTGAGTCCGAATGTTGAGAGTATTGTAGAGATAGCGCGCGCATGCGTGGACGCCGGAGCCGACGGGATATGCGCTATTAATACCGTAGGCCCGGGGATGGCGATTGATATTGGGGCGCGCGCGCCGATTCTGGCTAACAAAGTTGGTGGGCTTTCGGGTCCGGCAATAAAACCACTATCAATTAAGGCTGTTTATGACATTCATAAGGCGTTGCCGAAGGTGCCGATTATTGGAACCGGAGGAATTATTACCGGAGAGGATGCGATTGAAATGATTATGGCGGGTGCGACTTTGGTGGGCATGGGGACGGCGGTTTATTATCGTGATGTTAAATGTTTCGGCATGGCGGCGGATGAAATGCGTGCGTGGTGCGAGAAAAATGGGGTGAAGAGTTTGGACGAAATACGCGGAGCGGCGCATGGCAAAGGGTGATCCGCTTTATCAATCCCAAAAAAAAATTCTATGAAGACAAAATTCGACATTCCGAAGACTGTGCCAATAAAGAAAATTATTGTAGAGACGCCGTTTGTGAAAACTTTTATTTTTGAGTATGAGCTTGGGGCCAGGCCCGGGCAGTTTGTTAATCTGTGGCTTCCTGGCGTGGATGAGAAGCCGATGAGCGTTGCGTACTGCGATGAAAAGGAGTTTTGGGTGACCATGTTTGCGGTGGGGCCTTTTTCTAAAGCGATGCATGAGCTAAAGGAAGGGGATCTTGTTGGTGTTCGCGGGCCTTATGGTAAGGGATTTTCTTTTGAAAAAGATTGGAGGCTTGTTGGGATGGGAGGTGGTTATGGCGCGGCGCCGCTGTATTTTCTGACTGTGGAAGCGGTTAAACTTGGGTGTCATGTGGATTTTGTGGTGGGCGCGCGTGGGAAGGAGCATCTTTTGTATATTGATCGGGTGAAGAAATTGAAAAATGTGGATATACATATTGCGACGGATGATGGGTCGGTGGGGATTAAGGGTTATAATACCGTGATTTTGCAGCAACTTATTGAGGAGGCGAAAAGTGGCTCATCCAAAAAAATTGATATGGTTTATGCTTGTGGCCCGGAGATGATGATGAAGACGATTTCCAATATTTGTTTTGAGCATGGAATTAACGCGGAGCTTTCCGTTGAGCGCTATATGAAGTGTGGTTTTGGTGTGTGCGGGCAGTGCAGTGTGGACGATTCGGGGATTCGGATGTGCAAGGAGGGGCCGGTTGTTTCCAATGAAGTCGCGCGGAAGATTACGGAGTTTGGGCGGTATCATAGGGACAGCGTGGGGCGTGTTCATGAGTTTTAATTTTACATAATAATTTTTGGATCCATGCAGCAGTATAAAAAAGATTTCATTGAATTTTTGGTGCGGAGCAAGGTTTTGAAATTCGGTGATTTTACTTTGAAGAGCGGGCGGAAGTGTCCGTATTTTTTGAATTTTGGTGATGTTCATTCGGGTGGCGCGATTGCGGAGCTTGGGAAGTATTACGCGCAATGTTTGCAGGAGCATGCTTTGGACTATGATGTGCTTTTTGGTCCGGCGTATAAGGGAATTCCGATAAGCGTGGCGACGTCGATTGCTTTGGCGAAGGATTTTGGGCGGGAGGTGGATTATAGTTTTAATCGCAAAGAGGCCAAAGATCACGGTGAGGGTGGGCTTTTGGTGGGGGCAAAAATTAACGCAGATTCAAAAGTTGTTATTTTGGATGATGTGATGACTGCGGGAACGGCGCTGCGAGAGAGTCTGACTTTATTGAGTACGATTGGAGATCCACATGTGGCGGCGGTTTTAATTGCGTGTGATCGCATGGAGCGCGGACAAGGTTCGAGTAGTGCCGCTCTGGAGGTGAAGGAGGAATTCGGAATCGATGTTTATTCGATTGTGAATCTTGCGGAGATTATTGAGCACCTGCACGGTCTTTCGCTGGACGGCGAGGTTGTTCTGGATGATGAAAAGGTCGCGCGGATTGAGGAGTACAGGCGGGAGTTTGGGGTTTAGAGGGATGGTTGCGGCAGTTTTTTTATTACCGTCGCTTTTCGAAATACTTTTCGTCAATCGTGTGCGCAATGGCGTGGTGTTCACGGCACAGCGGAGCCAGGAAATTGGGGTCGTGATTTTGGCTTAGGGCAAATCTTTGGGTGTGATGGATGGTTGTCGCCGGTTTTTGGCAGGTTCGTATTGAACATGTTTTTCCGTGTTCACTTTGAAGTTGGCGGCGGATGGCGGCCGGGATGTAGCGGGAGGGTTTTTTGCCATGCTTCTTTAACTCAATCGCTTTCGCATGCGCCTCCTTTGCCAGTTTTTGCTTTTCTTTGGCCAACTCTTCATCGTGCTTTTGGAGCAGATCTTTTAGTAATTGATTGATGTCGATCCCTTTTTTCTCCCTTTCTAAAAGGTCTTTTTGCAGATCCACGTCCAGGTGGGCGAGCAGGTTTATATCGCCAGGCACGCTTTTCTCATTCTCCGCTAAGTTGACATCTGGTAGTTTCCGTTGCGGATTGACGTGCCCGGGCACGGATTTTTCATCACGCACAAAAACTTCCAATGCGCTTTTTGGCAGAACTTTAGCCATTTCCGCAATATGTTTCTGATTTTCGCTTGTTGCAATCGACGCCACACGCGCCAGTTTTTTTACGCTCACTGCTCCGCTGGTTAGAGCCATTTTTAAATCGGGCTTGTCTTTAAACTTTCGCTCAAGCCGGAGCGCCAGACGAACCTGTTCCTCGCTGATGCCGGCCAGTTTGGCGGCGAATTCTTCAATTGATGAGAAGCCTTTTTGGGCGTACAGATGCCGTTTGTACACTTCGGGCAGAAGGCCGATGAATTTTCGGCGTGCCTCCAGGGCATGATGCCCATATTGTTTGCAAAGCCCGTACAGCTGCGCGTCGGTGAGGGTTTGGTGTGAAGATTTGGTGGGCGCATTGATGGTAAATAAATTGGTCATGAAAATTTGTTAAGTAATATTTTTCCCGGGAAAGCGCACTTCGCTTCGCTGCGTGCGCGGTGTGAGTATTTTAGCAAACACAAGCCTATAATCCAGCTTTTAGGCTTGCGGGCGGCTGTCAAGTTGTGTTGTGTTCGGCGCAAAGGGGAGCCATTTACTGGGATTCAGGGTGAAGTGGTCGCGGAAAAATATGGCGTAATAGCGTGCTGTTTATTGGCTAGCGGAAGCCATAATAACGGGTTGCGGAGGTGGGATGATTATGGGCTGATCGGGAGTGTTCATAATTTTTTATTTAGGAAACAGGCGTTCCGTTGGGGGAACGGAACGCCTGTAAGTTAAGCTCACACTTCACGGAGGAACGAACAGGAACAGGAGATCGAACTTGGCGCCTACGGGCTGCCTACTGAGTTTGATCTTCCGGGGACGGGTCAGTGTCTCCGGGGGGTTCGGGCGCCGGCTCGGGTGCCGGTTCGGGTGCCGGCTCGGGTGCCGGTTCGGGTTCGGGCTCGGGTTCGGGCTCGGGTTCGGGCTCGGGTTCGGGCTCGGACTCGGCTTGCGCCTCGCCCTCGCCGTCCCCAGGATCTTCCCCCATCTCGCCGAGTGCCCGGAGCTCCTCCAGGCACTCATTCAGTACAGCGGCGGCTCTTGCCACCGCTGCCTTTGCTTTTTCTACTGCTGCCATCATCGCACCTCGCCGCTCGTGTTGCCACCAATTGGTTTATGATGCCCTTGTTCTCCTTTTTCTTTGGGCATCGCTCTGCATCGCAAAAAAAAATGCGGTGCAAAGTAATGCCCAAAGTCGTGAAGCAGAGAGTTTATCTGCCTGTAAGTATAGTCGCGGCACAGGGCCGGGCCATATTTAACCAAGCAGATTGCTCTCCACTTATTTTATATGTCAAAGACCGGTTTTAGAGAAACTTGAGGTTATGTCTCTTTCTACACAAAATAATGCGCATTTGTCAATTATCCTCTTGTGCAAATCCGGGCAAAATCGCCATTTTCACATTTTTCCCTTTTGACTTTTGGGCACCTCTCAAGTAGTTTTTTAGCGGCCGCAGGTAGAAATTATCAAATAAAAAATGACTGACAAAACATCTCACTTTGCTGATCGGCTGAATGCTCAGATTAAGAAGAAAGATTCTGCTGTTTGCGTGGGACTTGATCCGAGGCTTGAGCAGATTCCCGACTTTATAAAGGAAAAGCATTTTGCCAAACAAAAGAATCCTTTCACCGCGGCGGCTGAATCGTTTATAGAATTCAACAAAGGTATTATTGACGCGGTTTTCGACCTTGTTCCAATTGTTAAACCGCAGATTGCGTTTTATGAGCAGTATGGCGCGGAGGGGATGAGGGCGTTTAAGGAAACGTGTGATTATGCGAAGGAGAAGGGTGTACTGACTTTGGCGGACATAAAGCGCGGAGATATCGGATCGACCGCGGAGGCATACGCGAAGGCGTTTCTTGGTAAAGTTGATCTTAATGGGGAGAAGTCCGAATCTTTTGATGTGGACGCGGTGACTGTAGCGCCGTATTTGGGATGGGACGGAGTTAAGCCTTTTGTGAATGAGGCGGTAAAATATGGGAAAGGGGTTTTTGTTCTGGATAAAACGTCCAATAAGTCATCGGCCGATTTGCAGGATTTGCAGATTAATGACGGGCGAACAATATATGAAATTATGGCGCATTATATTGATTCGTGGGGGGCGGATGATGTTGGGGAGTCCGGTTATTCGTTGGTTGGCGCGGTTGTTGGCGCAACTTTTCCGACTCAAATTGTCAGTCTTAGAAAGCTTATGCCGGCGAGTATTTTCCTTGTGCCGGGTTACGGGGCGCAGGGTGGCGGCGCCGATGATGTGCGCGCTGCATTTGATAAAAAAGGTCTTGGCGCGATTATCAACTCTTCGCGCGGGATTATTTTTGCCTGGGAAAGTTCTGATTCTTTCACGGAAAAAGATTATGCTCAGGCCGCGCGGGAGGCGACTCTTACTATGTTGAGGGATTTGCGTTGGGAATGAAAGAGATGGTTCGGATAAGTTTGAAAATCTTCCGTGGAAGCCAATGCGGGATTAAGGCAGGCGGTTTATCAGTTTCTCCCACTCTGCGATGGAAAGCGTCTGCGGTCTTCTTGAAGGATCGATATTTATGCTTTTTAGCAGTTTTTCCGTTTCTTCACGGTTTGCGCGGGTGAAGTTTTTTATTGTGTTGCCCAGTGTTTTGCGCCTTTGGGCGAATGCGATCCGCGAGATCTGCGAGAACAGTTTGAGGTTTGTTATTAATGGTTTTTCGTAGACTTCGATTTTCAATATTGCCGAGTCGACTTTTGGCGCCGGGAAGAAGTTTGCCGGTCCGACAGTGGCGATTATTTCGGGTTTGCCGAAGATCTGTACGTTCAGGCTTAGGATGCTTTGATCATTTTCGCCGGCGCAGATTTTTTGGGCGACCTCTTTTTGTACCAG
>JAHJEW010000097.1 GCA_018825335.1 Patescibacteria group bacterium
ATGGAAATGATTACAACTCCTATTAGTACGGCTTCGCCTTTTTTGTTTTTCATATTATTTTCTTACGGATACGGCTGTTTCAATGGAAAATGATGCATCTTCCCTTTCCAGAGTCAGTTCTATGCCTATATTGTTTTTATTACCGCCGATTGTCAGGTTGGACAGGGTAAAATCTGTCACATCCACGTTGTCGCTTGTTAGATCTATGGGATCTGCGCTTCCTTCCTTGATTCTTAGTTTTGTGATGGTAACGGGCGTACCGCCCCGCATGATTTCTTTGGGATATGTGTTGAAAATGATGTCCGTTCCCGTGCCGGGGTAATCCAGTGTAAGAACACCCGGATTAGTTCCAAAGGTGGAGCTTGCCGTAATAACGTCGTCGGCCTCGCGGATTTTCCTGTCGATCTGGTTTATTGCGACCTGCGCGTTTATGTATAGTTCATGATTCTGCTGCGCCCTTGCCTGCCCGCGGCTTACGTTAACCTCCAGGTTGATTGCAGCTGTCAGGATCATACCCGCCAGTGTGATATAAATCAGCAGTTCTATGAGTGTGAAGCCTTTTTTGTTGTTTTGTTTGTTCATATTATAGAACCTGAAAATTCTGATTTGCCGTGCTGCCGTCGGAAAGAGTAAGGATGATTGTAAAGAAACTTCCGTTCATGTCGTTTTCGAATTTAAACTCGCTGATTTCCTGAAACTGACCGGGGTTTAGTGAAAAGTCGACAATATTAAGTTCCGTGCCGGAAGGTTGCCTGCCTATCGGGCTGCCTATGCCGCCGTAATCCCAGTCTTTGGCTCCGGCTATTTTTATCCATTCGATCAAGCTGTTCTGGACGGTCCATGTGAGTGTAATTTTATCCACTGTCAGCGGATCTTCGCCAATGTTTTGCAGGGTAATACCGCGCAGTTTTTTATTCTGGACAAGATAAGCGTTGTGCACGTCCAGAATAAGGTCGTTGGCCTGCACCCCGCATCCCTGCGGGTTTGCCCAGTTGGTAAGGTACTGGTTCGCCGAAACCGATTTCGGGGTATCGGGATTTTGGTTCCATGAGATGGTGACGGTTACTTTTCTTGAGTCCGGATCCACGGTTCCTCCGCTTTCCACTATCGCGCAGGCTTCGTTCCTCCGGACTTCGCTTATCTGCGTTGTTCTTGTGAAATTGCCCGGTGTGTCTGAAGTGCCGGTAAACGACCAGAATCCGCCACTTTGTATCAGCCCGTGCGTACCGATTGTCAGATTGGCAAAGTTGTTGTCGCGGATGGCGCGTGCGGCCTCGAAGCCCTGATCCATGAATGATCCGGCCTGCAACTGTTCGTCCACGCCGGCAGATCCTCCAATCGATGATAAAAATAATGAGGTTACTCCTGTTAGCACAACCACAAGTATTCCGAGCGCCACAATGACTTCCACCACCGAATAGCCTTTCTGAATGTATGTTTTATTTTTCATATCAATGTTAAATCTGAAATGCTTTGTATGTACTGCTCCCGTCCTCCAAAGTCAGAGTTATGGAGAATGCGCTGCCCACCACACTGTTGTCGAATTTAAACTCGTCGATCACCTGTAACTGGCCCGGATTAATTGTAAAGTCGATTATATCCAGCTCGGTGCCGGAAGGCTGTTTGCCGACGGGCGTACCAATACCACCGTAATCCCAGTCTTTACCGGCTCCGCTTAGTTTCACCCATTCAATTTTGCTGTTCGCCGTCCATGTGAGGATAACTTTGTCTATGGCAATCGGGTCCTGCCCAATGTTCTGTATTGTCACGCCTTTAAGTTTTTTATTCTGGGCGATGTAGGCGTTGGAAACGTTCAATACTATATTGTTGGCCTGTACCCCGCATTTTTGAGGGCTTGCCCAATTGTGCATGTATTGATTCGCCGAAATAGATTTTGGATTTGGCATTCCCTGATCCCAGTTGACGGTTACGGTTATTTTTTTGGAGTCGTGATCCACTGTGCCGCCGCTGCCTACAACTGCGCAGCCGGAGTTTCTTTGTACATCGCTGATCTGCAATGTGCGGGTGAACTCGCCCAGATTGTCTGATGATCCGGACAGCTGCCAGTATCCGCTACCGTTTGAAAGTCCGTATGTTCCGTTGGCAAGTCCCGCGAAGCCACCGTCGCGGATGGCACGGGTCGCTTCGAACGCCTGCCTTAAATACATGTCCGCCTTAAATTCCTCATCTATCCCGGATGCGCAGCTGATTGAGGCTATGTATAGAGAGGTGACTCCGCCGAGAATAATAATAAAAACGCCCATTGCCACCACTATTTCCAAAATTGTCTGTCCTTTTTTGTGATTCTTATATTTCATTTTGTTCAATTAAACCTTTGGAGTTGATTGATATATTCATTGTCCTGCTGCCGTTTGTTATTTGCACGGAGCCGTAATTAGTTGTTTCTCCGGTGCTTTTTTCAAATACTATGTAATCGGTTCCGCCGTTTAAGCTTATGTTGCCAAGCGAAACCGAAGTGTGCAGTTCATTTTTATCATCTTCAGACTGGTCGCGTGAGGTATAATCGTTGCCCTTAAACATAGTGTATTGATCCGCGGCAAAATATACGCCCCACGCGGAATCTTTATATCTGGTTGTGGCGCGCGTTTGTGCCAGGCGAATGGTTTGTATGATCTGGCTGGTACTTGTACGCAGGTATGTTCCGCTGATTGCATTGGACTGCATGAACGTGAAGGACGCGGTTATTATCGCCAGTATTCCGATAACTATGAGCAGTTCCATCAGTGTAAAGCCTTTTTGTTTTTGTGTTATTTTCATATTTTAAGCGGATACGCTTGCGGTTAATTCGGCTATCGGAGAAATAATTGACAGTGCCACGGTTCCCACCATAATCCCGACTACGATCAATAAAAGCGGCTCGATAATCGATGCGAGATTCTTGACCGTATTGTCCACCATCTCCTCGTAATAGTCTCCCAGGTAAGCCAATGTGTCTTCCAGAGTTCCTGTTTTTTCCCCCACCCCGATCATCTTGGTTACCATCTCCGAAAACAGTTTCGGACTTTTGTTAAGAACTGATTCCACGCTATCTCCGCCTTCGATTTTTGGAATTGCTGATTTAAGAGCTTTACGGTAAACCCTGTTATCTATGGCATCGGAAATAATATTAATGCTTTCATCCACAGTGAGACCGCTTTTCAGCAATGTGCTAAGCGTATTGGTGAATCTTTGAAGGTTAATGTTAATGACGATGGTATTTAATACCGGTATGGAAAGATAAAAACGGTGGAGTAGCGGTTTAATAAAATTGCGCCTGAGCAGTAATACTAGTCCCACTATTCCCAGATTGAAACCAAGAACAATATTAAAACCGTTGGTTTCAAAAGCTTGCGCCACAAAGACCAGCGCTTTTGTCGTTGGCGGCAGTTCAACATTAAGAGACTGAAAAAGCGGCAGCAGAATCGGTAAAACAAACAGGGCTATTGCGAATCCTATGCCGGTCATGGCCACAAGTATGAAAGTCGGGTAGATCATTGCCGATTTTATGCTCTTCTTGAGTCTTTCGGCTTTGGAAAGATGCTCGGCCAGTCTTTTAAGGTTTTCTTCCAGATTACCGGAATATTCACCGGTCTTGATCATGTTAATGTAAAATGGGGAGAAGTATTTTGGATATGCGGAAAGCGCCCGTGAGAACGACTTCCCCGTATTTACGGAGTTTTGTATGGTAAGAAGCATGTCTTTCATTTTACCCTTGGACTGGGTGATTGCTATTTCTATTCCTTCTGTAACGGTAAGGCCGCTGCGCAGAGTGAATGCCAGAAGCTGGGTAAAGAGCAAAATCTCTTCCCTTTTTATTCCTCCTAAATTTATATTCAGGTTTATCATTTTTATTTTTTTACCACGCGCAGCATTTCTTCCAGGGTCGTTACGCCGTTGAAAACGTTTTCGCGCGCGTCGTCGAACATGGTTGTCATTCCGTTCGCTACGGCTTTCTTCATAATTTCTTCAGCCGATGTGTTTTTAATAATAAGTTCGCGGATGTCGTCGTCGACCTCCAATATTTCATAAACTCCTGTGCGGCCGGCAAAGCCCGAATTGTTACAGGCGGGGCAACCGGCTCCTTTGAAAAGGGTGATCTTGTCATCCGGGGATACTATCCTTTCGTTATTTCTTGAAAATTTTTCCAAAACGTCTTCCGGAACTTTTCGGCTCAGTTCCCTGATACTGGTTTCATAACTTACGATGCAGCTTGCGCATATTTTTCGCACCAGTCTCTGCGCGATAATGATGTTTATCGTCGATGCCACAAGAAACGGCTCTATCTTCATGTCACTAAGTCTGGGCAAGGCGGTCGGCGCGTCGTTGGTGTGAAGCGTGGACAGTACAAGGTGTCCCGTCATGGCCGAATTTATTGCGATTTCCGCCGTTTCGTTATCGCGGATTTCTCCGATCATGATTATGTCCGGGTCCTGCCTCACAATTGATCTTAAACCCGAGGCGAAAGTCAGGTTAGCCTTTGGATTAACCTGAATCTGGGTTATTCCGCTAATACTGTATTCCACAGGATCTTCAATGGTGGTTACATTGACTGTTCTTTTGTTGAGGATTTTCAGAATGGCGTATAGCGTCGTGGTTTTGCCGGATCCCGTGGGTCCCGTGGCCAGGATCATACCCCACGGCTTTTTTATACTTTTTTTAAGTTTTGCCAGATCTTTTTCGTTGTAGCCCAGATCATCGAGCGACAGCTCTGAAGATTTTTCGGATAGTAACCTCATCACCGCGTTTTCACCGTTGGTTGTGGGGATGATGGAAACACGCACATCCATTTTCTGGTCTGCGAAACTGTAGCGCAATTTCCCGTCCTGCGGCGCCTGGTGCTCGTCAATGCGCATGTGCGACATCACCTTTATTCTGGATATAAGCATACTGTGGGCCTCTTTTGGGATTTTGATTATTTCCTGAAGAAGGCCGTCGATACGAAATCTTACCATCGTCTCGGTTTCGAACGGTTCTATGTGGACGTCGGACGCGTTGCTTTCGTATCCTCTTTCCAAAAGCATATTTACAATAAGCACCGTGGCATTTTCCTCTTCACCTTTTACCGTTGCTTTTTTTGCCTGCTCTTTAATGATTTTCTCAAACTCTTTGTGAATGTCCGATTTATAACTGCTCAGTTGTTCTTTAAGATCGTTTTTAATCGCGTAATACGAAATGATTTTTTGCCCCAGTTTTTTTTGAAGAAGATGCGCGGCGATCGGATTGTCCGGATCGCATGTGGCCAGTTTTATTCCGTTCGCCGTTTTTGCAAATCCTATAAGATGTTGCTTGCGTGCCATTGCCATCGGTACCATCCTCAAAACATCCACGTCGACGCCCTCCTGTTTAAGACTTACGAATTTCCAGTTGTTAATGTCCGCGATCAGCTCTCCAAGCTGTTCGCTTTTAATCAGATTCTTTTCAACAAGAATATTTTCCAGTTCTTTATCCGATCTGGCGGCTTCCGATTCCGCAATAGCGATATCTTCTTTACTGATCAGTTCACTCTTTATCAGTAGTTTTTTGAGTTTTTCCAGTTTGGTCGGTGTCATCGTCGCAGTTTTTTATTTTTTTTGTTTTTTTACGATTTTTTCATGTTTTATATTCACAGCCAGTTGTTTGGGGAAGGAAAACCATACGGTTGTACCTTTATTTTCGCTGCTTTTGAACCAAACTTTTCCTCCAATGGCTTTGGCCATTTCTTTTACAAGATACATGCCAAGACCGTGGCCTTCCGGATCAAGTTTGGCCACATTGCTGCCGCGAAAAAATTTTGTGAAAACCATATTCTGTTCCTCTTTTGGTATTCCGCATCCGGTATCGGAGATTTCGAAAACGATCTCGTGGTCTTTTGTCAGTATTTGAATATTGATCTCTCCTTTTGCGGGGGTGTATTTGATCGAATTCAAAAGAAATACTTCGAAACATTCCTTTACAACGTCGGGGACTACATTGATTTCCGGAATTTTTTCACTTATATCAACTTTTAATTTTATCTTTTTCTGCTTTATTTTGGGGCTCAATTCCTTAAGAACATCGTTGATTATTTCAAGAATCTTTGTTGGTTTTGATTCCACGACAATCTCTCCCGTATCCAGTCTGTACGATTCAAGGAAGGTTTTAATAAGTTCATGCATTCTTTGGTTGGCCTTTTGTATTTGATCAATAAAAGCCTTTTGCTTTCTGTTAAGTTCTCCCGCGTCTCCATCCAGCAACATCTCACTCAGCCACTTTATGGATGAAAGAGGTGCACGCAGCTGGTGGGCGGCAAGAGAAATTATATCCGTTTTGATCTGGATCAGAGCTTTCCCTTTCTTTCTCGCCACAGTTTCCAGGCTCGACTCCGCGCCGTATATTTTGCCGCCTTTACGGCGACTTTTGGGTTTTCCCTTTAGGATTTTATGGAAAACAACATTAACGCCCATGTAGGGGCATGTTCCTCCCATTTGCTTTTCTTTTTTTGGCATTGGCATTTTTATTTTTATTTTTGATTTTCTGTTTATTTTACCATTTTTCCGACAAATAACCAACTCTAATTCTTATCGGCCCTATACGATTTTGTATATTTTTTCTTTTGGTATATACTTGCCTCTGTTTTACTGGCCTCTTATTATAAAAGGATATGATTAAAAAATATTTTAATATTTTGTTTGCGGGATTTTTGTGCACGTCTCTTGTCGCGGTTGCTTTGGCTTCGGGCGGGTCAATAGCTCTTACTTCTCCCAGAACAACATATGCTGTCGGTGAACTGGTAACGATAACCGTCTTTGCCAATCCGAACGGCAATTATCCGCTTGTCGGGCGGGCGAATTTTACTTATCCGCAGGATCTTCTGGAACCGGTCGGCTTTAGAGCCAACAGCGCGCAGTATCCAAATATAAGCCCCCAAAACTATGTTTCCGGAGGTTCGGCTTCCATTGCCGCTTTCAGGCTTGAAGAAGGCACGGACGCGGCAGGTTCGCTTGGTACCGTTACCTTTAAGGTGAAAGCGGTGGGTACCGCCACTTTGTCTATTTTGAGTGGTACTCACCTAATAGATGCCGACCAGGTTAACGTTATGGGCAGCGCATCAGGTATTACTCTGACTCTTGTTCCGGCGGAAAAGCCAAAGCTGGCTCCGCCTGTTGTTAAATCCACAACTCATCCTTTGCGGCCGGCAGCGGAAATGGTTCCACCCGTTGTTGATTCGGACACACATCCCGAAGATGAAACTCCCTGGTACAGGGATCCGAATGCAATTCTTTACTGGGACGCGCTTGAGGGAGTGGAGGGCTATGCGCTCGTGGTGAGTGAAGATGCCGACACCGATCCCGGTGATGAAATCGATACAACGGGAACCACTTTTGAGTTCAAGGATCTTGAGAAATACCCTGTCGGTGACGGCAGATGGTTTTTTAGAATCAAGGCCAAGTATCCGGATGGGTTTTCACCTGTTACAACTTATGTTGTTCAGTTAGATGAGACCCCTCCAAAAGATTTTCCGGTTACAATGGAAACGATTGTGAACGATAAAAACGAGAAAGAGTATCACCTGGTTTTTTACGCTGAGGACGAAATGTCCGGTGTTAAGGATTATGATTTAAGGCGTGAAGAATTGGATAAACCCGAGGTTGTAAAGAGTCCTTATGTTATGAAAGCATCGGATTTTAATCATGCCGGACTGTACGTTACCGCGGTGGATAAAGCGGGGAACAGAACAGTTTCGATCTTTGGTACAACTTCCGCCGGTGTTGCAAAAATGAGAGCGGCGGCGGTAGTGGCGCCTGTAACGAGTTTCGGGGTTACTGAATTTATTACTTCGCCACTTTTTATTATTCTGTCTATTCTTTTTCTACTGCTTCTTTGTGATATTTTAATGAGATTTTTCGCCGGTAAGAAGAATAAGAATATGAGGCGTTTTTTATCCAAAAGGAAACGTAAATAGCAATTTCATCTTTTCATTTATAGACGCACGTTTTTAGGCTGTGCATTTGTTTGGGATATTTTGGTTTAATTGAAGGGGGTCAGATTTTGTTTTATAATTCAAAGATTTCGTCCAAATCATAAAGGGTTTGGTTTAACGGATTTCGTTCAAAAAAAAACAAAAATATAAATTAAAACAAAAAAAATGCCTACACGTAAACAATTATCAGCTGTACTCACAGCTCTGTTACTGTTTCTCCTGCTACCCGCGGATGTTTCATTTGCGGCTATTAACGAGCAGATTCCATTCATCGGAACACTTGAAGATAGCACCGGCACACCTGTTGCCGACGGCAATTACAACATCGAATTCACTATCTACGACGCGGCGGCGGCGGGAACATGTTTGTACACCGCTAGCGGTCTTTGCGTTGCTCCAACGCAACTTGTTGTTCCCGTTACCAGCGGTAAATTTTCCGTCATTTTAGGCGGTCCTGGGACAAATTCAATTTCCGCACTCGATTACAATGTGGGCAATTTGTATCTTGGAATTCGCGTTGCGGCAAACGCCGAAATGACACCCCGCTACAGACTTGGCGCCAGCGCATATTCTTTCAACGCGGAAACCGTTGATGGGATTTCTGCTGCGGCCGTTGCTACTCCGAATGAGCTTCTGGCGCTTGATGCGTCCGGAGATTTTAATCTTGGCACGGGCGACATTAACGCAACCGATGCCACACTTATAGGCAATGTTTCGCTTGGTGATGCCGCGACCGATACTCTTACAATTGCTGCCGTCCTTCAGGGTGGTTCTCCTCTTGTTTTTGAAGGGGCCACCGCGGACGCTTTTGAGACCACTTTTACAATTACTGATCCCACGGCGGATCGGACCATTACTTTTCAGGATGGGACAGGAACGGTGGCGTTTTTATCGGATATCACTGTCGGTGCAAATGTCGCTCTTTCCAATCTTGTTGGAGTCGCAATAAATACATCACTACTTTCCGATACAACCAATACCGACGATCTTGGTTCCGACGCTTTGAACTGGAAGAATTTATATCTTGGCGGAAGCATTTTTTACGAGGGCGCGACCGATGATGCATTTGAAACAACTATTTCCGTTACCGATCCTACGGCCGACAGGACTATTACAATCCCGAATGCTTCGGGAACTATTGCTGTATCTGCAACTGGTCCCGTTACTTTGTCTGCTGCAGGCGACATTGGATTTGACCAAACTGCAAACTTTGCTTGGACAGGAATTCATGATTATACCGGCGCAACCTACGCGGGCGCTTCACCTTTGGTACTAGAGGGTGCCACCGCGGACGCTTTTGAAACAACCATTGCCGTTACCGATCCGACCGCCGACAGGACCATTACTGTTCCTGATGGCAGTGGAACTCTCGCCTTCACGGGTGATTCCGGCGCGGGATACCTTTTGGATACCGGCGACACCGGAACCGGCGACTATGACTTTACCGGCGCCGTTCTTCAAGGCGGATCACCGCTGGTTTTTGAAGGTACAACCGCGGACGCTTTTGAATCTACTTTTGCATTTACAGATCCGACCGCGGACAGAACAATCACTTTCCAGGACGCGAGCGGTACGGTGGCGTTTACAACCGATATTCCCGCCGCACAAAATCTTTTTGAAACTATTGGAGTACCTGCCGGAACAGCTCCTGTTGCGGATAATGCAACAGATACTCTAAATTTTGTTGCCGGATCGGCCAACTTTACTATTACCGGCAGCGCTGTAACAGATACTGTTACTTTCGATATCGCGGACAACTACTTATATAATACGGGCGACACAGGTACAGGTACCTATGATTTTACCGGCGCAGAGTTTGCCGGCGCTTCACCTTTTGTATTAGAAGGTGCGACTGCTGACGGTTTTGAAACTACTATTGCCGTCACAGATCCAACAGCCGATAGAACAATTACCATCCAGGATGCGAGCGGCACTGTTGCGTTTACTTCAGACATTCCGGGTGGCGCAGGCCTCTGGGAGGCAGGTGCCAATGGTACTTATGAAGACGATGCCGCTACCATTATTGGACCGGACGTTGCTGAAACATTATCCAATGCCGGATTCGCACTTGCAGGCAACAACGATCTCTTTGTTGGAGATATGCTTGGTGTTGAAGGCAATATTTATACAGATGGTGGACTGGATGTTGTCGGAACGACTACCTTGAATGGAGCGACTACACTCGGAGATGCCGCTGATGATGTTTTGACTGCAACCGGCACATGGGCGGGCGCTTCACCTTTTGTATTAGAAGGTGCGACCGCGGACGGATTTGAAACTACTATTTCTGTTACCGATCCTACCGCCGACAGAACTATTACCGTTCCAAATGTTACCGGCACTCTGGTTACCACAGGTGACACAGGTTCCGTTACAGGAACCATGATTTCCGATGGAAGCGTGGATATTTCCGATGATACCAATCTGGTTGCGGGCACTAATATTTCTCTTGCAGGTGATACTTTGAACGTTGACGATGCTTTCCTATTAAATACAGGCGACACCGGAACAGGCGACTACGACTTTACCGGCGCAGTTCTACAGGGGCTGAACGCTCTTGTGTTTGAAGGCGCAACCGCAGACGCTTTTGAAACTATTTTCGCATTTACAGATCCGACCGCTGATCGAACTATAACTTTCCAGGATGCGAGCGGCACTGTTGCGTTTACTTCAGACATTCCGGGTGGTGCAGGCCTTTGGGAGGTTGGAGCCAATGGTACTTATGAAGACGACGCCGCTACCATTATTGGACCCGACGTTGCTGAAACATTATCCAATGCCGGATTCGCACTTGCAGGCAACAACGATCTCTTTGTTGGAGATATGCTTGGTGTTGAAGGTAGTATTTATACAGATGGTGGACTCACCGTTGGTGCTTCCACAACCTATGGTGATGGTGATATTGAATCTTCCGGAACACTTACAATAAATAATACAAACAATCAAGCAATTACAACTGGAACCGGCCTATTTACTACCGCTGGAGATCTTTCAGTAATAGGGTATACCACTCTTGGAGATACATCATCGGACAGGGTTACGGTAAACGGAGTGCTTCAAGGTGCTATTCCACTTTATTTTGAAGGAGCAACTGGGGATGGTTTTGAAGTATTTTTTGCAGTTACTGATCCTACGGCGGACAGGACTATTACTTTACCGAATGCTTCGGGCACTGTTGCTGTTTCCGCTACGGGACCGGTAACTTTGTCAGCAACAGGAGCTATTGGTCTTAATCAAGCCGCCAACTTTATATGGACCGGAATACACGACTATACTGGTGCAACCTACGCTGGCGCTTCACCTATAGTATTCGAAGGTGCCACCGCAGATCCAAATGAAACCACCTTTGCCATCACCGACCCCACCGCCGATAACGTCATCACTTTCCAGGATGCGAGTGGTACTGTTGCGTTTACCGCAGATATTCCAGCTGGCGCAGCCCTTTGGGAGGTTGGCGCAAATGGTACTTATGAGGACGACGCGGCTACCATTGTTGGTCCGGATGTAGCTGAAACGTTATCTAATGCAGGGTTTACACTTGCTGGGAACAACGATCTTTTTGTTGGTGATATGCTTGGAGTGGAAGGCAATATTTATACTGATGGTGATATATATGCAGTAGGGAGTGCAAATTCTTCCACACAAGTTCTGTCAAGTAGCGGTTCAGCAGCAGTGGCTGCAATTTCATGGAGTGGTGATGGCAATACCGGGATTTTTAGTCCTGCTGCTGATACTGTTGCATTGACAACTAATGGTACAGAAAGAATGCGATTTAATCCCGATGGTACTATTAGTATCGGGGTCACCGCCTCACCTTTAATCTTCGAGGGCGCCACCGCTGACGCTTTTGAATCAACTTTCGCATTTATTGATCCTACCGCAGACAGAACCATCACTTTCCAGGATGCTTCAGGTACGGTTGCGTTCACCTCCGACATCCCGGCTGCGGGCGCCAATACGGCTCTTTCCAATCTTGCCGCGGTTGCTATTAACACTTCTTTACTTTCAGATACCACAAATACAGATGATCTTGGTTCCGATGCTTTGAACTGGAGAAACCTTTATCTTGGTACCAGTACTATTTACGAAGGCGCCACGGATGACGGCTTTGAAACTACTATCTCCGTTACCGATCCGACCGCCGACAGAACTATCACCGTTCCGAACGTCACCGGTACTCTTGTTACC
>JAHJEW010000098.1 GCA_018825335.1 Patescibacteria group bacterium
GGCAGCCATCTGGCCGTTGATATAAAGGTGCCTATGGATACCCCCGTTTATGCCATAGCCAATGGTATTGTTGAAAAAGCTTCAATTCAAAGCAGCGGTTTCGGTCATCATATTGTAATTCGACATGATAATGTTCCATCTCTTGAAAATCCGGCGGTCAAAACAACCTATTATTCTTCATATTCGCATCTGGATCAGGTTTTGGTTACTGAAGGAAGCGTTGTTCTTAAAGGACAGCTTATTGCAAAAAGCGGAGCTACCGGTACGGCATCCACTCCGCATATTCATTTTCAGATAGATAACACGAAAGCTCCATGGCATCCGTACTGGCCTTTTACATTTCAGGAGGCTTATGATGCGGGACTGAATTTTAATTCCGCCGTAGATGCAGGTCTGGGAAAGGAAAAAGCACTTGAAACAACCATCAATTCGATGCTTTATGTACAAAAATATTTAAACGGTACAACTTCAACAAATGATAATTCATCAAATGTAGCACCGGCCGTTTCAACAACCAATAATAGTACGGATCTTCCTCCTGCGGTTGATACGACTGCGGCTTCATCCACTTCAACTGAAAATACCGCAGAAACCGACACGAATACTGCGGATACAAACGTAGTTGCGGAGGAACACCTGTCGAAGCCCGCGGTAAAATTTGAAATAACCCATCCGGATATTTTTACGGTTGGAAACGCTGAATCCATTTTGGCAAAGGCGATTGATGAAGATGGCAATGTTGTTAAAGATTACAAGCCGGCTGATTATCTTTTCGTAAAGGTGATTATGGGCGGCGCATCGGTACCAAAAACGGTTGCTGCAAAGGATTTTGTAAACGGTACCGTTTCTTTTGATATTACGCCGACTTCTTCTACGGGACTGCAAATCGAGGTAAAGGACGCGAATAGTATTTCCGGCCAGTCACATTTGATGAAAAGTGTGATGTTCAATGATGTTGATACAAATGCATCGTATTATGACGCCGTAAGTTTCCTTAAGGAAAATGGTGTCATAACTGGTTATCCTGACGGATCTTTCAGGCCCGAAGCCGTGGTAAGCAGGGTTGAATCTTTGAAATTTATTTTAAGCGGAATAAATTCAGAGCTTATATCGGCCAAAAAATTACCTTTTCCCGATACTGCGGCCAAAGAGTGGTATTCGGATTATGTCGTAACCGCCTATAATCGTGCCATTGTGGGTGGATATCCGGACAATACATTTAAACCTGCAAATACCGTTAACCGCGCGGAATTCCTGAAGATGCTGCTTAACGCTATGGAAATAAATGTCGATAAGAGTGTTTCGAGGGATGTTTATTCGGATGTGCCGAGGGATGCGTGGTTTGCGCCATATGTTCAATATGCCAAGGACAAGAATCTGATTTCACATAGCGGCGGGTCGTTTAAACCAAATGAAGGCATGACAAGATCCGAAGTTGCCGACCTGATTTACAGAGTAATTGTTTTAAAGATTTCCGGCAGTCAAAAGTATTCCTCCGGTCTGAAGGTTTCCGGAAGTGAGGTTAGTGCGTACTTTAGCTGATTTTTGGTTTGATAACGTTGTCCGCAGAGCGAAAATACGCTAGAGTGGGCTTTGCGTGCGCCCGTAGCTCAGCTGGATAGAGCAGTGCCCTTCTAAGGCAAAGGTCGCAGGTTCAAATCCTGCCGGGCGTACCATTTTTCTTGACTTGATTTTTTGGGCCAGTTATGTTTTACTATGCTCTGTTTTAATAAAATCTTATGCGTCTTAAAAATGATGAAGAAATAGTAAAGGTTTTTCATCACCATCTCACAGCCCGTTTAATAAGGGGATGTAAAATTGTTGTGGCAGGGCTTCCATTTTTTCTTGTCGCATGGTTTTTAAGAGACCTATTCACTCCCTCGCAGATGATGAATATTTATGTTGTTGTTGGCCTGTTAACAGCTATCCCGCTTATTTATGATTCATTTTTCTATCATATGGATAGACTTATTATTACAAATAACAGAATTTTATTTATTGACTGGAACGGTGCTTTTACGAGAACTGAGCATGAGGCGGAACTTTCTGATATTCAGAATATTGTCACAAAGGAAATGGGTATTTTCTCCTTATTGAAAATTTTTGATTATGGTGATTTTATAGTGGAAACAGCTTCGACTCATAAGTCTATATTTTTCCCCTGCGCTCCCGATCCGGAAGGCATAAAGCATTTTATCTATCATCTCAATATAAAACCTAATAGAATAGGTGGTGAAAGTTCAAATATCCAAAATGATCAAACGGGAAAAACAGCGGAAGACGCCTCTTTTGTCGCAGAAGGACAGCAGCGACGATAATGTCCAGTTTGAACAGACTTTAAGGCCCCATTTATTAAAGGATTATATCGGTCAGGAGGAGGTTAAGAAGAATCTTTGCATATTTATCGATGCAACCAAAAAACGGGAGGAAAGTCTTGAACATATTTTAATTCACGGTCCCCCCGGCCTTGGGAAAACCACACTTGCCCATATCGTAGCCAGGGAGATGGGAGTTAACATTAAGGTTACTTCCGGGCCTGCTCTTGAGAAGCAGGGTGATATTGCTTCTATAATCACCAATCTGCGCGACAAAGATATTTTGTTTATTGATGAAATTCATCGGTTGAAGCCTGTTGTTGAGGAAGTTCTTTATTCCGCGATGGAGGATTATTGTCTTGATTTGATAATCGGCAAAGGACCGGCTGCAAGAACAATGCGGCTTAAATTGCCACGATTTACGCTTATAGGGGCGACAACAAAAATGAGCATGCTTTCATCACCGCTAAGGGACCGTTTCGGGTCTTTGATTCATCTTAATTTTTACGATGCCGATAGCATTCGGGAAATAATTGAGCGTTCAGCCAAGATCCTGGACTGTAAGATTGATGGGAATGCGGCGGCGGTTTTGGCCAAATGTTCGCGTCAAACTCCGCGCATCGCCAACCGTTTGCTCCGGAGGGTGCGTGATTTTGCCGATTACTACGGTAAAACGGTGATAGACACAGGGATTGTTGAAACGGCTCTTAAGGCGCTCGGGGTAGATGAGCTTGGTCTTGATAACGTTGACCGGGAAATATTAAATACAATTATTCTCAAGTTTAAAGGCGGTCCGGTCGGGCTGAATACTATCGCCGCTTCGATTTCCGAAGAAGAGAACACCGTGGAAGATATTTATGAACCTTTTCTGCTTAAACTGGGTTTTCTTGAACGTACGCCCCGCGGGAGACAAGTGACTTCCCGTGCTTATGAACATATGGGTCTTAAATGTAATTTTTAATCTTTTTTTGCGATGAGAAAGACATATTTAATTTTATCGACCGTTTTTTTAATCTTTTTATGTTTTTTTTCAATTTTCGGATGCGTATCCAATGAAAATGATAATGAGATAAAGGTTGATAATTATCCTTTGGACAGAAGAATCGGTAGTATAGTTTCGTTGGGAACCGTCACGTCATCTTCCAGGGGAACGCATCTTTTGAAACTGGATGATGGCGATACAATCCTGTTAAAAAGCACATCCATCGACCTGGATGATGAAAAATTCAAGGATAAGGTTGTTGAGGTTAAGGGAGTTTTGACCTACAACACGGGTGACAAGCCTGTTATGGAGGTTATGAACATTGATATAGTTGATAATCAGGTGGCGGAAACATCCAGCGCTCCCGTATGGAAAACCTGGTCCGGAGAACTTTTCCATATTAATTACAGAGATGATTTTACACTTGAGCAAAGCGGAAGTAGCGTTATTTTTTCCAGGCCTGTCGTTAATGAAACCAATGTTGAATCTACCGATGATGGAGCAAAAATGAATGAAGAGAAGGATATTGTTTCAATTGCAGTTGAGAAAAAGAGTGACGGTGAATCTTTGGCGGATAAATTGGGTGTCAATACGGATGAATCTTCTCCGGGATTGAGCCTTGGCCTTGTAAAGAGCAAGATAGGCATACAAAATCTTGATGCTTATAAGAAAGGAGAACAAGGGGATTCCACCCTGGTTTACTATACCGAGGACGATTCTTATATTTATACGATTTCTTTTGAGGCGGGAGATAAGGATAATCAGCTTGTAAGTGAAAATATTTTTTACGAAATGCTGGCATCTTTTGAATTGGGGCAGGGATTGAATAACGCTTTGGGAGAGGATTCAACAGAAGCGATTTCTTCGAGGACTCTTGATGTTCAAACTTATTCCGAAAGTGACAGCCAATTGAATGATGAGAACTCTACAGATAGCGCTATTGAGATTATTGATACACAAGAGTCCGGGGATTTAATGCAATATGAAAGCGACACTTTTGGATTTGTCGTTTCATACCCGAAAAATTGGTATTTTGAAGGGTCAGCCGGTAATGAGACAGGCATACAGAGGCATTATGAATTTGGTAAAGATCCTCTGGATGAAAGTCCGGCGGTTGTTGGATTGGATTTATTGAGTTCCGTACCGGTTTCCGGGACGAAGGTTTCATACGGTGGCCGCGAATTTACCAAAGTTGTCACAGGATCCGTGGAGGAAATATATTTTAAAGGTGAAAACAGAGCTTATCGTTTCAGCGGGAACTTGGGAAATGAATCTTTGCTTATGCAAATGGCTTCAACTTTAACGGAAAAGTAGTGTGTTTTTCATTTTTTTGTCTTTATTGACAAGTCGCTATTGGCACTCTATTATTTTGAGTGCTAATTCGGAAGTTTTACCTCATTATTATGCCATATAATAAAGATGGCACCCGTAAAGTCCAAATGAAGGTAACATTCTTCTTAAATCAGCTCCAATATGCTAAAATTCATAGAAACATAACAAAAAACTTAAATGTCAGATAATCGATTTGAAAAATTCACAAAGGAAGCAAAACAGGCTCTGGTCGTTGCGCAGGAAAAAGCACGTGACTCCAAGCTCAATTATGTAGGTACCGAGCATATTCTTATTGGTATTTTATCGCAGGCAAATTCTCTTGGCGCCGCAATTCTCATGAATTTCGGCGTATCCATGGAAAATGTTCATCTTGTATTAAAGACCGTGGGGCGGATGAGCACTGCTCCCGCGGGAGCCCAGAAAGGATGGGGCGGACTTAGCGGATTTGCAAAAAAAGTCATTGAGCAGGCCGTTTTGTCGGCTCATGAGTTCAACCATTCATATATTGGGACGGAGCATCTTCTTTATGCCCTTGTTGCACAGGAAAATACCGCTGCGACAGTAATTCTGGAAAATATGAAGGTAAACCCGTCCGATATTCGCGACCAGATTATTCAGGCTTTCGAAAAAAATAGAGAAACCGCAGCCAGACAGGTAAACAGCGATTCACAGATGGCTGGAATGAATCCGATTGAGTTCTTTTTAAGCGGACTTCACGGCGTGCTTGTTGGCAATATGCAAAACAACAAAGAGCAATTTAAGGATCCATCCAAACAGAAAACGGAGCAAAAAGGCGGCGGCGCGCCTCCAAAAACGCCCGCACTTGATTATTTTACTATTGATGTGACCGATCAATGCCGGAAGGGCAAACTGGGACCAGTTATTGGAAGAAAAAAAGAGATTGAAAGAATTGTCAGTATTTTATGCAGAAAAACAAAGAACAATCCTGTGCTTATAGGAGAGCCGGGCGTAGGTAAGACCGCGGTCGTTGAAGGGCTCGCACATGCGATTGTTCTGGAGCAGGTTCCGGACATGATGCTTGATAAACGGATTTTGTCTCTTTCTATGACTTCGGTTGTTGCCGGAACCAAGTACAGAGGTGAGTTTGAGGAAAGAATCAAGCAGATTATTGATGAGGCGGCTTCCCAGCCGAATGTTATTCTGTTTATTGACGAGCTGCACAGCGTAATCGGCGCCGGTAGCGCGGAAGGCAGTCTGGATGCCGCAAATATATTGAAACCGGCTCTTTCTCGCGGTCAGGTGCAGGTAATCGGAGCAACTACAACCAATGAATACCGCAAACATATTGAAAGCGATACTGCTCTGGAAAGGCGTTTCCAGCCTGTAATTATCGGGGAGCCGAGTGAAAAAGAAACTCTGGAAATATTAAGAGGTCTGCGTGAAGGTTTTGAGGAACACCATAATCTCCTTATTTCGGAGGAGGCGATGGAGGTTTCCATAACTTTATCCAAACGTTATATACATGATCGTTTTTTACCGGATAAAGCAATCGATCTGCTGGATGAAGCCTGCTCGAACAGGCGTATTAAAAGCAAAGGGAACATTGATAAAGTGCGCAAACTGCAAAAAGAGTTGAGTAAAATCATCAAGAGAAAAGAAGAATCCGTTTCCAGCCAGGATTATGAACATGCCGCCGAGCTTCGCAATCGCGAGCTGGAGCTTTTAAAAGAAATAGAGGCTACCAAATTGGTGAAAATTCCAAGAGAGCAACGTGAAAATATCGGGCAGGATGATATTGCATACGTCGTTTCAACCGCTACGGGAATTCCCGTCACGAGGCTTGTTAAAGCGGATATTGCAAGATTAAAGAATCTTGGAACTTTACTTGAAAAACGTGTTGTCGGCCAGGATGAAGCGATTAATGCCGTTGCAAAAGCCATTCAGCGATCCCGCGCCGGATTTGCGGATCATAAGCGTCCGATAGGTTCATTTATTTTTATGGGGCCGACCGGAGTTGGTAAAACCGAGCTGGTGCGTGCACTGGCGGAAGAAATTTATAACGATAAAGATGCATTGATCAAGATTGATATGAGTGAATTTATGGAAAGGCACAATACTTCACGTTTAGTTGGAACCACAGCGGGTTATGTCGGTTATGATGACGGCGGACAATTGACCGAAACTGTAAGAAGGAAACCTTATTCCGTTGTTTTGTTCGATGAAATAGAAAAGGCTCATCCCGATGTGTTCAATCTGCTTCTTCAAATTCTTGAAGATGGTGAACTTACGGACAGCAAGGGACGAAGAATCGATTTTAAAAACACGATTATTGTTATGACTTCCAATATCGGAGCGAAGCGGATGACGGAAGGTGCCGCGCCTATCGGATTTAACATTGATTTGAAGGAAATTGATAAGGCGGAGCAGGATTTTGAAAGGATACGGGACACCGTACTTGATGATCTTAAAAATCATTTCAGACCCGAATTTTTGAACAGAATCGATAAAGTGATTGTTTTCCATCCTCTAAAACACGAGCATATTAGGGAAATAGTCAAGATGCATATCGGCTATCTGCAGGATCGTCTCAAGAAGAAGAACATTACGATTCAACTTACACCCGGCGGCCTGGAAACTTTGGCAAAGCTTAGCTATGATCCTCATTTCGGGGCCAGACCGGTGCGCCGAAAAGTGCAGGAACTTGTGGAGGATGAGCTGACGCAGAAATATCTTGATGGCACTTTCAAGGATAATGATACGATAAAAATCGTAAAAGACGGTGAAAGCATCAGACTGCAGAGGGTTGTTCCGAAAAAGAAAGCTGCCGGCAAGAGTGCTTCCAATTGACAGAAGCTATTTTCGGCTTTAGTATGTGCGGGCTTTATGGCGGGGGTCTTAAATAAGACCCGGCAAGGTTGGCTCCCCTGTAAAGAAATATTATTTAAGAACTTTGCCGCGGCGGCTTTATTATGACGACTGCAAGCGTACATCCAATGGACGCCCTTATCCTGAAAATGGGTGATTTTCATATGCCTGTGCCCGGAGAACTGGTTGAGGGTCAGGTGGTTGCTGTTTTTAAAAATAAAATTCTTCTGGATATCGGAGGCATGACAACGGGCATGATTAGCGGCCGTGAAGCCAAGGATACCGAGGATACATTGAAAAACGTCAATATCGGCGACACTCTTTCAGCCTATGTAATTGAAGGCGAAAATGATGAAGGATATATTGTTTTGTCCTTAAGAAAGGCCAATCAGGAAAAAACGTGGAAGAAATTTATCGATGCCCATGAGAATTCCGAGGTAATCAAGGTAAAAGCGAATGAAGCGAATAAAGGCGGTCTATTGCTTGAAATCAACGGTATTAAAGGTTTTATCCCTGTTTCGCAGCTGGCACCAATGCATTATCCGCGCGTTAACGACGCGGATGCAAACCAGATTCTTGCAAGACTGCAAAAGCTGATCGGAATTGAATTCAGTGTGAAGATTATCAATATTGATAAGGAAAACGGTAAGCTGATTCTTTCCGAGCGCGCCGCCATGGAGGAACAGCGCAGGGATGCTCTTAAGCAGCTTAATGTCGGAGATACGGTCAAGGGTAGAATCAGCGGAATTGTTAAATTCGGTATATTTGTGGCTTTTGACGGGCTTGAGGGTCTTGTGCACATTTCCGAAATCGCATGGGGACATGTGAAAAATCCGGCCGATTACGGAAAACTCGGGGATGAGGTGGAAGTGCAGGTTATAGGTGTGGACGGGGATAAAATTTCACTTTCAATGAAACGCCTCGTGCCGGATCCGTGGCTTGAGGCAGCCAAAATGTACAAGATCGGTTCGATTGTGGAGGGTGAAGTCAACCGCATGACGCCTTTTGGTGTGTTTGTTAAGCTTAATGATGAAATAAACGGTCTGATTCATGTTACTGAAATTTCGGAGGAACCCATTTCTGATCCATCACAGGCTTTGAAGTTGGGTGATGTTGTAAAAGCCAAGGTAATCGCCGTCGAACCGGATGAACACCGCGTAGGTCTTTCGATAAAAGCTTTGACGGAGAAGAAAAAGTCGGTAAAGAAAAAGAAGGTCGCAAGTGAGGAATCTTCAAAAGAAGAGGCTGTGGAGGCTAAGAGTGATGTGCCCCCGGAGACTGCGGGTGAAGTTGTAGAGGCGGCCGCCGCCGAAGAAAAGGAGAAAAAGGTTGTGAAGAAGAAGGCGGTTCGGAAAAAGGCTAAAGCTAAGGCTAAATCAGTAAAAACTGAAGAGTAGTGGTTTATGTTGTTGATTGCGGTTCTTCCGTAGTTTGCGGCTGGACTTTTGCAATTCCCTCTTTAAGGAGGTTGCCGAATTCCGCGTAGTTTGTAAGGTGGACGCCGTAGTCGGTTTTACTTGTGCCTACAAGATCGGGGCGGAGTTTGCCGGGAGTATTTTGGTCCTGGAAGACCTGATGGGTTTGAATTACTTCGTCCGGGCCTTCCGGTGTACCGGCCTGTTTTTTGATCCAGTCATTAAGTGCTGTCCATTTTTGGATGAGTTCATTTTCAAAATCTTCCGCGCTTTTGAGATTACTGTGCTTTTCGGCCCACGTTGCGCCCCATTTCTTTGAATATGATGAGTAAGCGAGCGGAGGAAGAGTTGAAGCAATGACTTTCATGCCTGCGGCTTTTGCCATTTTGTAGATTTTGGTCAGGTTTTCCTGTGTTTTTTCAATGGATAAGGGGTTCTGAGGGTCGCGACCAAACAGGTCGTTGCTGCCGCCGATAATAACCAGTGTGGCGCCGCGACAATCGTGAGATTTGGTCATTTTTTCAAAGGTATGAACCATGGTGGAGGTAAGCTGACCGACAGATGGCTCTTTTTTTTGCGCTTCGGTTGCGTTTGGTCCAAGTTCAGGGTGAACGTGGGTAACGTCCATTCCTTTAAGCTGCGGGACGAAACCGTGGGAAAGCGAGTCCCCTATTACGAAAACTTTGCCGGTAGGTTTGATTTCTATTTGCTCCTGCGGGGTTTCGGATGCGGGGGCGGGTTCCGGCGGTTGTGGCTGTGATTCGGATTGGTATGATGGTGCGTAGGAAGGCGCCGGGGCGTAGGAGGTTTGTTGAGCTGGCGCGGCGGAGGGGCCGTAGCTACCGGATGGAGCTTGTGGCGCAGCTTCTTCCGTTGGGGCAGCGGAGGGTCTGCCGGCTGCCGCTATTTCGGTAGGGGCGATGTATGGCCGCGGGCCGCTTTGCGGGTGTTTTCTCTGGTATTCGCTGATTTCTTCCCTGGCCCAGTCGGGCACTTGGTACCTGCACTCCGGCCCGCGGGCTTGAGCGCTGAAAAGCGCTTTTCTAATATCTGCATAATCCGGGTTTGAAAGAACCTCGCTTAATTTGACGGGATTGCCGTCAATTATTGTGTCACCAATAAGGTCCGTTCCCTGCGCATAATCGTACCAACCGGGTTCGTGGGCGTGATCCCCAACTCCCTGAACAAAATCCCCAGACTGCGCCTTTCTATTTAATGATTCTTGTGAATCCCGGCCTGGAGACGCGTGTATTCCTCCTCCAAAAATTATTTTTGTTGGATTGGGCGTATCCGGCATAAAGACGGTTTTGCGATGTCCAATTGTAAAATCGTCCGGCTTGATTCCGTTTTCCTGTAGCCAATTGAAGTACATTTCGCTTTCGGCGCGCGCGTAGGGCGCGGACTGCATTGCAGTTCCGTCTACGATGGTTTTGTCGCCTTGCTTTATTTCAAATGGTAATGCTCCTCCGGGATAATTTGCAGCTTTATCCTGTATTCGCGTGCCGTACCAGAACGGGGCTTTTTTGACGTTTGGATCGTTGTACAGGTGTCCGTAAAACTCGGAAGTTGGTAGATTGCCACCAAGGATATCGGCTATAGTCTGTGACATTTCGCCGTCCATTGATACGATTGTTTCGTCGCCCGGAACCCCGAATCGGACCATGCCGTATAGCGGAATTTTGACCTCTTTGCCATTTACGGTGGTTGTATAGATTTTCGGCTTCATGCTGTCCGGAGAAAATGCTCCGGCAAGAGCCTGGCTTAGTATTAACCTCCTTTTTTCTTCGGGTGTTTGGCATTGTCTAAGAGCTTCATTGAACTGTGAACCGGTCATTGCCAGATCCGGATTTCTGCTTGGCCAATTGAGGCCGTAATCAGGAGTTTCTCCCGTCTTCTCCAGGTCACTGATTACTTCTTCGATCTTCTTTGGCCCTCCAATCGTGGAAAGCGCAACGTTTTTTGTCAGGCTTGCGCCGGTAAGTTTTTCCGCGTGCTCGATGATTTTTTTAACTGTTTCCGGGTCGTCCAATTCTTTGGAATGATCCGCGCCCGGCGTTTCGTTTTGCATTATTAGTACAACCGGCTCGCCGTTTTTGCGCATCTGCTCAACGTATTCCAGCATTTTGGCGTTTTCGGGGTTGCTATCATCGGATGCGCTGCCGGGGGCGCGTTTCAGGACGATTACTTTTGGCTGTTTTTTTTGACCTTTTTCGTCCAGATATTTTTTATCGGCAAGGTCGGGCATGTTGATCTGGACTTCACTTTTTAGGCCTTTACCCTCAAGTCCCGGAACAGCGTCGAGTTTGTAGAACTGGCATTTTTCACCTTTCTTTTCGAATTGCTGTTCGATTTTCTGTTCGTATTTGCTTAACTCCTGTTCTTTTTTTCTTTTTTCTTCGGCTTTGCGCTTTTCTTCCTCGATTCTTTTTTGTTCTTCGGCACGGCGTTTGGCGGCCTGCGCCTGGCGTTGTTTTTCGGCGGCCAGGTTTTCCGCGTCAATCGGGACACCTGTCTGCCCCGGTTTTTCTTTGTCTTCAGGCTTTTCCTTTGTTTCCGGCTTCTCGGCACCACCGAAGTCCGGGATTTTGCCGTAGTGACAAAAGCTTCCAGACAGCAGGAAATTCTTTCGGCTGAGTTTTGGACAAGATAATTTCATATTAATTTTTGGCGCAGTTAATCTAAATATTTTAGCATGAAATGGGCTTTTTTTGAAGTTGCATTGAATATCTTTCTAAAAATTGTAGAGTGGCTGTATGAGCGAAATTCTGGAAAATCTTAATCCGGAGCAAAAGGAAGCCGTGTCGCAGACGGAGGGGCCGATGCTGATTGTTGCCGGAGCTGGAACCGGTAAAACCCGCGTAATTACGGCAAGGATTTTGCATCTTTTGATCGACAAAAAAGTGCCATCGTCCCAGATTCTGGCGCTTACATTTACGGAAAAAGCCACCAACGAGATGCTTGAAAGGGTGGATCAGGGAATGCCGCTTTCTTACGAGGAAGTTACGATAAAGACTTTTCACGGGTTTTGCGACATGATTTTGCGTGAAAAGGGTATGGAGATCGGGATCGATCCGGGTTTTAGGCTGCTAAATCAGGCGGATCAATGGCTTCTTATTAAGCGAAATCTTTTTGCTCTTGATCTGAATCATTATCGGCCGCTGGGCAATCCGGGCAAGTTCATTCATGTTCTTTTGAGCCATTTCAGCCGGCTTAAGGATGAGGATATTAAGCCCGATGATTATATTCGTTTTGCAGGTCAGATGCTTGATAAAGCCGGCGACGACGCAGAAAAAGAAAATGCCGGTAAAATGCTGGAGGTTGCCAATGCTTACGCCGCTTATCAGAACCTGCTTATTGAGAGTAACGGGCTGGATTTTGGCGATTTGCAGTTCTATGCGCTCCGTCTTCTGGAAAAAAGGCCATCTGTTTTGCGGGAGCTTCGTGAACGTTACAAGTACATTCTTGTAGATGAATTTCAGGATACGAATTTTGCGCAGAATAAACTGGTTATGCTGCTTGCGAGGGAGCATACGAATATAACGGTTGTCGGTGATGACGATCAGTCTATCTATAAGTGGCGCGGCGCTTCTTTAAGCAATATTTTGACGTTTGAAAAAGAGTTTCCGCAGGCGAAACGTGTTGTTCTGACGCAGAATTACAGGTCGAATCAGGGCATTCTGGACAGCGCTTATCAATCCATACAAAACAATAATCCGGACAGGCTTGAGCACAGGGCCTCAATTAGTAAGAGGCTGGTGTCCAGAGTTTTGAGTGAGGGGGCGGATGAGAATCCAGTTGAGGTAAGGCATTTTTCTGATTCGCAGGATGAGGTGAAATGTGTTTTGGACACGATTAGCGGGTTGGCCAAAGATGGCGTCGCGTACAGCGAAATGGCTATTCTTGTTCGAACCAACGCGCACGCGACGGCTTTTGTGGACGCGCTTAAAGACGCAGGGATTCCTTTTACGGTGCGTGATACGCAGGGCTTACTACGGTTTGAGGAAATTAAGGATCTTGTTGCGCTGCTGCGTTTTTTGGTGAGGCCACAGGATGATATTGCTTTTTTCAGGCTGCTCGGTCTGCCGATTTTCGGGATTCCCATGGCTACGGTTCTGCAAATTGTCAATGAGGCCAGAAATGCGCATTTTACGCCAATATTCTATTATTTGAGAGATCGAATCGTTAACGGGACGCAAAGCAGTTTGCCCGGTCTGGAAGAAACTTCCGGTCTTGAAAGCGTAATAAGGCTTTGTGACAATCTTCTGAATTTCAGCCGCGACCACGGCGCTTTTCGGGTTATTGGTGAATTCCTGGACGAATCGGGTTACGTTAAGGCTTTAACAGCGAATGACAGTTTTGAAAACGAGGAGAAGATTCAGCATATTGCACAGTTTTTGGAGCTGGCGCGGGATCTGGAGGCGGACGGTGGGGATAATTCATTGAGGGTTTTTCTGGATTATATTGATTCTTTACAGGAGGCTCTGGGAACGATCGCGGCGGCTACAACGCCGGAGAATGATGCGGTTTCGATGCTGACCGTTCACTCCGCCAAGGGTCTGGAATTCGATTATGTTTTCGTCCCCTGCCTTGTGAAAGAGCGTTTTCCGAGCAGGCCAAAGCGCGATCCCATTGAGATTCCGGCAGCTTTGCTTCCTGAAGATATTCCCGAAAAAGAGATGCATTTGCAGGAGGAGCGCAGGCTTTTTTATGTGGCCGCGACGAGAGCCAGGAAGCGCCTGTTTTTAAGCTATAGCGATTCTTACGAGGGAAACAAGAAATGGAAGATATCGCCTTTTTTGGCGGAGCTTGATGATTTGGCATGTGTCAGATGGACGGATTCTCTTCGTGATGCAGTTTCCGGAGATTTGGAAAAGGATGATGCGATAAAGGATGAAAGAGCTTTTGATCGCTGCTCAATGATGCCGGATGTGAAGATTTATCAATTAAGCTACAGCAAACTGGACACTTTTAATACGTGTCCGCTGAAGTATAAATTCCGATATCATTATAAAATTCCATCCCCTTCCGCCCATGCGGCAAATTTCGGGTCGAGCGTGCACAATACCGTAAATAAATTTTACGAGGAGGTTATGGCGGGCGCTCCGCCCAATTCCGGGCGGCTGAAAGAGCTTTTTGAGTCTAACTGGATTGGCATCGGCTATGAAAGCAGAGGGCATGAACTTGCCAGGAAAAAACATGGAATCGAGGTCATGGAAAAGTTTTTCGAAAAAGAAAAACAGCACGGGTTTAAAGCGCCGGCCATGCTGGAAAAGCCTTTCCGGCTTAGAATCGGCGACGTGATTTTTATGGGGCGTATCGACCGCATAGATAAGCTTCCCGATGGTACCTACGAGGTTATTGATTATAAAACCGGCAAAGCCAAATCGGCCAATGATGTTAAGAAGGATCTTCAGCTTTCGCTGTACGCGCTGGCGTGCAGCGATATTTTCAAGATTCCGGTTTCAGCGTTAAGTCTTTATTTTCTTGAAGATGCGGTGAAGGTTTCCACCACCAGGCCGGAAGAAAATTTTGATGCCATCAGGGAGGACATATTGCAAAAGGTTAAGTCGCTGCGCGAATCCGATCTGGCACCCACACCCGGTTTCCATTGCGGTTTCTGCGAGTTTGGCATTCTCTGCCATCGTGCGATTTAGCATTGACGGTGAGCATACGCTCACCTATACTACCTTCAAATAATATCTTAAAATTCAGGTATGGATCTACTTCTTACAATTCTCGGTTTTGCGCTTCTGGCTGCGATTTTCTATATGATTCATCTGATGCGCGCCGGCAGGACGCCAAAAGATGACACTTCCCAGAAGTTAATGCTGGATGTTGTCGAAAATCTTAGAAAATCTATTGTTGAAAACGATGCCAGAAGCCAAAAAAGCATACAGGAGAGGTTCGACTCCATTACGGAGTCAATGAACAAGCAGCAGCACAGATCTTTCGAGACGATTCAGAAACAGTTCGGACAAAGCGCGAAAATTATTGAAGAAGTAACAAAAAAACTGACAAAGCTGGATGAGACCAATAAGCAGGTTGTCGGGTTTGCTGAACAAATGAAAAGTCTGGAAAATATTTTAAAGAATCCAAAGCACAGGGGCATTTTGGGCGAGTATTTTCTTGAATCGATGTTAAGCTCGATTTTGCCTCCCGGGATGTATCAGATGCAATATAAGTTTTTGAACGGTGAAATTGTTGACGCGGTGATTTTCCTTAAGGATCAGCTCATTCCCATTGATTCCAAGTTTTCCCTGGAAAAGTTTAACGCGATAATGCAGGAGACTGATGCTGAAAAGCGTGAACGGCTTGAAAAAGATTTTAGAAGTGATGTTAAGAAACGCATTGATGAGACGTCGAAATACGTGAGGCCGGAGGAAAAAACGATGGAATTTGCGTTTATGTACATTCCGGCGGAGGGTGTTTATCACAATCTGCTCGGGAATACGGTTGGTGCCACGGTCAACTCGCAGAATTTGATAGAGTATGCTTTCGCGAAGAGGGTGATTATTGTTTCGCCTTCCTCTTTTGTGGCTTATTTGCAGACTGTTCTGCAGGGACTGAATCAGATGAAAATGGAGGAGGGATTTAAGGAAATACAAAAAAACGTGATTCAACTTGCCAATCATTTGAAATCGCACCAGGAAAAATTGCAAAAAATGGGCGGCCATCTTGCAACCACGGTTTCAATGTACAACCAGTCGTTTAAGGAGTTTAAAAAGATCGACAAAGATGTGTATCGAATTACCGATGGCCGCGCGGGCGGAGATGTTAAGGAAGTTTTGTCTTTGGATAAGCCAATGGAAGAGGCTTGATTTTCCTTCTTCTTTGTTGACTTTTGATATTTTTTTCCATAAACTGCATACGCTTTTTTAGCGTATAATAGACAAATTCATCGTGCCCAGAAAATCGGTTCCTAAAAAAAAGACCACGACCGCTATAAAAAGATCCACTGCCAAAAAAGTGGATTCTTCAGCCAGGAAATCGTCCACTAAGAAAGATAACGTAAAGAAGACGCCGCCAAAGAAGATTACTGTAAAGAAGGAGACCGTGAGTCCGGAAGCTCCAACCGATGCGGAACTTTTCGGGCAGTTGGATGAAAAACCGCAGGACAAAGCGCAGTATTACGACGAGCTGATCTCCAAGGAAATGGAACGGGAAATTATTAAGAGTCAGCGCAAACAGACCGCAGGCAAAGACACCGGAAAGAAGAAAAAAGAGGTTGTGGCCGCAAAGGGACCTATCACCGACCGGACGGTTGAACTTCCGGAGGTAATCAGCGTAAAGGAGTTTTCGGAGAAGACCGGTATAGGGCCGGCAAAGGTGATCGGGGAATTGATGAAGAATGGGATTCTGGCCAATATAAACCAACAGATCGATTTTGACACCGCGCATATTATTGCATCCGATCTTGGTGTTTCTGTAAAGAAGAAACAGATAGAGGCGTCCGCCGAAGATGTGTTTAAGGGCAATCTTCAGGCTCTTTTGAAGGAGGAGGATCCGGCCAATCTGCATGAAAGGCCGCCGATTGTGGTTGTTATGGGGCATGTTGACCACGGGAAGACTTCCCTCCTTGATTATATCCGCGAATCCAGTGTTGTAGCCGGTGAGTCCGGTGGTATAACGCAGCATATCGGGGCTTATCAGGTTGAAAAAAATAACAGAAAAATAACTTTTTTAGATACACCGGGACATGAAGCTTTTACAGCCATGAGAGCGCGCGGCGCCAAAGTTACGGACATAGCAATTCTTGTGGTTGCCGCGGATGAAGGTGTTAAACCGCAGACAATAGAGGCGATTCAGCACGCGCAGGAGGCCGGCGTTCCGATCATTGTTGCAATTAATAAGATTGATAAAGAAGGTGCCGACCCGGACAGGGTAAAGGGCGAGCTTGGTGAATACAACCTGATCCCGGAAGAGTGGGGCGGCAAAACGATTATGGTATCCGTTTCGGCTAAGAACGGTCAGGGGATGCAGCAGCTTCTGGATATGATTTTACTTGTGGCGGATATGGAGAATTTAAAAGCAAATCCGGGAAGGGCGGCGGTCGGGACTGTGATTGAAGCCCATTTGGACAAGAGTCTGGGACCGATAGCAACGGTGGTTGTGAACAGCGGCACTCTGCACATAATGGACAATATCGTGGTTGGTAGCACTTATGGCAGGGTAAAAGTAATGAAGGATTATACCGGTAAAAACATACGTAAAGCGGAGCCTTCGATGCCTGTTTTAATAGCCGGACTTGAGAGAGCGCCGCAAAGCGGTGATATTTTTCAGGTTGTGGCGGACGAAAAAATTGCGCGCACGCAGGCGCAAAGCGTACACACGCTGCGGGAAGCCGAAATGCTGGCCCGGCGCGGCGTCGGTGAGATTATTTCCCAGATCAGTTCCGGCCAGTTAAAGCAGCTGAAGCTTGTTTTGAAGGCCGATGCAAAAGGGTCTTTGGAAGCCATCAAAGAGTCGATTGCAGACATAAAAAATGAGGATGTGGGCGTCAAGATAATTCTTTCCGGAGTAGGTAACATCACCGAGTCCGATGTGATGATGGCAGCGGCCGCCGGTGGGATTGTGATGGGTTTTCACACGGTTGTTAATCCGCAGGTAAAACGCGTGGCCGAACGGGAAAACGTGGAGGTTTTATCGTATACGATTATTTATAAATTGCTGGAAGATATACGTAAAATTTTAACGGGTATGCTTGAGCCGGAAGTTGTGGAGATTATTCTGGGCAGGGCCCAGGTCAAGCAGATTTTCCTGACAAAAAAGAAAGATATGATTGTTGGATGCAAAGTAATCTCCGGCCATATAGAGAAAGTAAAAGTGCGAATTTTCCGCGATGATAAATTAATCGGTGAAGGAAAAATCAATTCACTTAAGAAGGTTGATGAGAGCGTTCATGAGGTTGCGGAATATCAGGATTGCGGAATCATGTTTTCCGGAGATTTTCCGCTTGAGGAAGGCGATATTCTGGAGGCGTACAAAATGGAAAAACGTGTCCGCACTCTTTAAACTTTGGTACTAAATTTAATGGAAAAAATTAAACGTATTAAACTTCCGACACACAAGGATGAGCGAGGCCAGCTTAGCGTGGTGGAGTTTGATAGTTACGTGGACTGGGTTCCAAAACGGATTTATTACGTGACCGATGTAAAGATGGATCGAGGGGGGCATGCGGTGCGCGGTGAGAAGAAAATATATATTTGTGTACAGGGCGCAATCACCGCAAGGCTTCATGACGGCGTAAGATGGAATCAGTATATGCTTCATGGCCCGGATGACGCGCTGATTATGAACGAAATGTGCTGGAGAGAATTTTCGAATTTTTCGCAGGGCGCGGTATTGCTGGCGATTTCCAGCACGAACTATGACAAAGACAAGTATATATTTGACATGGATCAGTTTTTACGCGAGAGTAAGGGCTAAAATGATTATTTCACTTTGGTTTAGATATGCGGCAACATGCAAATTTAAAGAATGAAAATGGAAGGAAGGTGCTTGTAACAGGTGGTGCCGGATTTATCGGATCCAACTATGTGCATTATCATCATGAAAAATATCCGAACGACAGGATTTATGTTCTGGATAAGCTGACCTACGCTGGAAATTTGAACAACATTAAGAGTTTGCTTGACGTTAATGAGGTTGTTTTCGTGGAGGGCGATATTGCCGACCTGAAGTTTGTAAATGGCCTGTTTAAGCGGGAAATGTTTGACGTTGTCATAAACTTTGCGGCGGAGACGCACGTGGACAGGAGCATTATTGATCCGCATATTTTTGTGCAGACAAATGTGATCGGCACGCATAATCTTCTTCTCGCGTCGCGGGATAATGCGGTAAAGAGGTATCATCAAATTTCAACCGACGAGGTGTACGGAGATCTGGGTAGCGGAAGCAAAGATTATTTCACGGAATCCACCCCCATCAATCCGAACTGCCCTTACGCCGCTTCCAAAGCGGGTGCGGACCTTCTTGTGATGTCTTATTTCGAGACTTACGGAATGCCGGTAACCATAAGCCGGTGCTCAAATAATTACGGCCCGTACCAGTTTCCGGAAAAACTGATTCCGTTCTTTTTCAACCTGGCGCAGCAGGGTAGGCCGCTGCCGATTTACGGAGACGGGCAGAATGTTCGCGACTGGCTATATGTGGTGGATCATTGCCGCGCGATAGATATGATTGTGCAGAGCGGTAAATACGGTGAGATTTATAACATCGGAGGGCATAATGAATTTACCAACTTGGAAATAACGAGATGCATTTTAAGATTTTTGGGGAAGAGTGAGGATTTGATAACTTTTGTGGAGGATAGAAGGGCGCACGACAGAAGGTATGCAATGGATCCGTCGAAGATTGAGCGCGAGCTTGGGTGGGCGCCGAGCGTGACTTTTGAAGAAGGGATAAAGAAAACTTTTGAATGGTACGGGCAAAACAGCGCATGGGTTTCAGATATTGTTGGGCGCCTGGAGATTCCGCAATTCAAGGTCTGGAGCAAAACGCCACAGGCCACAACAAGATAAACCAAACAAATATGAAATATTCAAAACTTTTCGGGAAGACAAGGCTTAAAGCGCCGCACGACGCCCAGTCGGTGAATGCCGGGCTTCTTTCGCAGGCCGGGTTTATAGACAAGGTGGCCGCCGGCATTTACAGCTTTTTGCCTTTGGGGCTGCGGGTTTTACATAAGATCAACGCGATCATAAGGGACGAGATGGACAAGGCCGGCGGCCAGGAGATACTGATGCCGGCGCTGCACCCGCAGGAGCTTTGGGAAATCACCGGGCGCACCAGGACCATGGACGATGTTTTGTACAGAACCAGGGGCGCCGGCAACAAGGACTTTATTTTTGGGGCCAGCCACGAGGAGGCCGTTACTCCGCTTGCGGCAAAATTTGTGCAGTCGTATAAGGATCTCCCCTTCTCCGTTTATCAGATTCAGACGAAGTTTCGCGATGAGCCGCGCGCAAAATCGGGGCTTTTGCGCGGGCGCGAGTTCGGGATGAAAGACATGTACAGCTTTCATCGTGACGAAAAGGATTTGGATGAATACTACGAAAAAATCAAGCGGACCTATCTGAACGTTTATGAACGCTGCGGCATGAAGGCTTACATTGTTGAAGCGAGTGGCGGAGCTTTCAGCGACAAATTTTCGCACGAATATTCAATCGTAACTCCGGCGGGCGAGGATAGTATCATCATCGATACAAAAACGGGACATGCACAGAATACGGAAATTGCCACGGGGAAGATTAAAAACCCATCCGACAATGAAGAAAGAGAACTGCCAATGAAGGAGGTGAAAATCGAAAGAGGGCTGACCGTGGAGGAGAACGCGAAGGCTCACAAGGTGGAACCGTGGAGAATTTTGAAATCCGTTGTTTACAAAGTAGACGGCGCCCCGCCAGGGCGGGATCTGCGACGCGGCGAAGGTTTTTTGGGAGTTGCCATACGCGGGGATCTTTCTATTAACGAGCACAAACTGGAAAAATATCTTGGAAAACCGGTGAAGGCGGCGAGCGCGGAAGAATTATCGGAGCTGAAGCTGGTGAGGGGATTTATTTCGCCCGTGGATCAGCCGAATTTAAGGTTTATTGCTGATCACAGCATTAAGAATGTTAAGAATTTTGTGACCGGCGCGAACAGGTTGAACCATGATCTTGTGAATGTGAATGAGGGGCGTGATTTTATTATTGATGACTTTACGGATCTTGTTTTGCTGGATGAGAACGCGCTGGACGGCGGGGATGGACATAAAGTGGAAAAGGCCGTTGAGGCGGGGAATATTTTTAAACTGGGTACAAAGTATTCCACTGCTTTCGGGCTTATGTATACGGATGAGGAGGGCAAGCAACACCCGGTTGTCATGGGATGTTACGGGATTGGCAACACGCGGCTTGTGGGTACGATTGTTGAGGCCAGCCACGATGAAAACGGCATTATCTGGCCAAAATCCGTGGCGCCTTATTTGGTGCATCTGGTTTCGCTCGGCAACGATGATAATGTTTTGGCGGGCGCGGAAAAGCTTTATGGAGAACTAAATGAAAAAGGCGTTGAGGTTCTTTATGATGATCGAAATGAAAGCGCGGGAAAGAAATTGAAGGACGCCGATCTTATTGGTATTCCGCTGCGGCTGGTTTTGAGCGCGCGAACTTTGAAGGAGGACGCAGTTGAGTGGAAGGTGCGCGGCGAAAAAGAGGTCCGCATGGTGGGACTCGGCGACATTGTGGATAAAGTGGCTGAATTTGCGAAGAGTTAAGTTTGTCGTGAGAATACGGGCGATGTGGTCAATTGGTATTTTCTTACTTTTTCAATAGATGCGTGTACTTATTCTGGGCAAAAACGGCATGCTGGGACACGACATGGAAAAGGTTTTTGTTGATACCGATGTGATTGCGCTAAGTTTTCTGGATCTGGATATTACGGATAAGGAAGCGGTTTTTGAAAAACTTATGACCATTGCGCCGGATATTTTGATCAACTGTACGGGTTACACGGATGTGGATGGCGCGGAAAAGGACGAAGAGAAGGCCAATGAGGTTAACGGATACGGCGTCGGGGTTCTTGCGCGGGCCTGCCGTGAGATTGACGCGACGCTGGTGCACTTCAGCAGCGATTATGTTTTTCACGGCGATAAAAAAAGAGGATATAACGAGGATGACAGCATTAATCCCATAAACGCCTACGGGCGCAGCAAGGCTCTGGGCGAACAGCTGATTTTGGACGAAATGGAGTCCATAGGCGCGGACACGCCCAAGGAGGGCAAGTTTTTTATTATCCGGACGTCCTGGCTTTACGGCCTGCACGGAAAGAATTTTGTCGAAACCATGCTGGAGCTGGGAAACCGCGAGGAGCCCCTTAGGGTCGTGGATGACCAGTTTGGTAAACCTACATATACCCTGGATTTGTGCGAACAGGTAAAATGGCTTGCCTTAAGCCATGAATACCCTTCAGGGATTTATCATGTCACAAACGAGGGCGCGACCACGTGGTTCCGGTTCGCGAAGAAGATTTTTGAGCTTTCAAAAGTGCGCGGCCGCGTGATACCATGCACAACCGATGAATTTAAACGGCCGGCGCGAAGGCCAAAGTTCTCGGCATTAACAAATAATATGCTGCCAAAACTTAGACCGTGGGAAGAAGCGCTGGCGGATTATCTTAGATCAAGAAAAACTTAACGTTTTTTTATGGATAAAAGTGCCGGAAAGGCCGCAGTAAAGGGTATTGTTCTGGCGGGAGGAAACGGGCGCAGACTGGAGCCGCTCACCAGCGTTACCAACAAGCATCTTCTGGCGGTTTATGACAAGCCGATGATTTATTATCCTCTTGGAACGCTTTTGAATGCGGGGGTTAAAGATATTTTGATTATTACGGGGCGCGATCACGCCGGGAGGTTTCTGAAACTTCTGGGGTCCGGCGGTGATCTTGGGTGCCGTTTTTCTTTTGCTGTTCAGGACGAAGCCGGGGGGATCGCGCAGGCGCTGGCCCTTGCGGAAAATTTCGTCGGCAAAGACAACTGCGCCGTTATTTTGGGCGACAATATTTTCGAGGATGATTTTGGCGGTGTAATCGGGGATTTCCGGGATCGGAAGGGCGCGCGCATTTTCATTAAAGACGTACCGGATCCGCATCGTTTCGGGGTCGCGGAGCTGAATGGAGAGAAGGTTATCAATATTGAGGAAAAGCCATCGAATCCAAAAAGTTCATACGCGGTGACCGGTTTGTATCTTTATGACAACGATGTTTTTAGTGTGATTAAGGATATAGAGCCATCCGGCAGAGGCGAAATGGAAATTACCGACGTCAATAATCATTATATTCAAAAAGGGCTTATGCGGGCGCACTTTGTTAAGAGAGAATGGACGGACGCGGGGACGTTTGAGAGTTTGTATAACGCCAACAGGATTGCCAGAAATATTGAATTGGCGAAGTCATGAGTGAAGTTTATAACCCAGACGGCCGGATTCTTGTTGTGGGATCGCTCGCATACGACCATGTTATGCGGCACGCCGGCAGTTTTAAGGATGCGATTTTGCCGGGCAATTACAATGTTTCGCTGCCCGCCGCAGGTCGTCAGGTCTTTTTTGGCGGATGCGGCGGCAATATTGCTTATAGTTTGAGTCTGTTTGGCGAGCGGCCGGTTATTATTACGGCCGCCGGAAAGGATTTTGACGATTATGAAAAACGGCTTTCGTCGCTTGGCGTGGACATTTCTTTTGTGACGCGTTCGCGACATCTGCCTACGGCCTCCGCCTTTATTGTGACCGACAAGAATGAAAATCAGGTTACGATTTTCGATCCGGGCGCCATGCACGGGGAGGATTGCGCGGTTTCAATCGGCGATGTTTTGTCGGCGAAACGCGACGCGTCGCAAGACGCGGAGCGCGGCGGGGTTTCCCGCGCTATTATTTCCCCCGACAAACCGTCGAACATGCTTAAGTTCGCGCGGGAATGTCGCGAACACGGGATTCCGTATATTTTTGATCCCGCCCAGCAGATTGGCCTTTTTGAGGATGATGAGTTGCTTACCGCTATTTCGGGTGCGGAAATTCTCATCGTTAACGAGTATGAAGCGGGGCTTCTGGAAAGTAAGCTGGGTCTTGTGCGCGCGAAGATTGCTACCATGGCGGGGATTTATATAGAAACGCACGGGGCGCGCGGCGCGGCGGTGCAGGTTAATTTGGCTGGCAGGGCGTGCGAAATGCTTCACATTGCGGCCGTGGCGCCGACGCGGCTCATCGATCCGACCGGCTGCGGCGACGCTTTCCGCGCGGGTGTTCTTGTCGGCCTGCAAAGAGGCTTCGGCATTGAGAAAGCCTGCCGCGTCGGCGCGCTTTTGGCTACATATAGCCTTGAATGCGCAGGAACACAGTCCCACTCTTTTACATTGGCCCGATTCGCCGATCGCTTCAAAGAAAGTTTCGGAGAAAGTTTTTAGGTTATAATTGTCCCACTTGCTATAATGCGTGGTGGATATTATCAAAAATTAACAAAAATATTTTTATGGTTCGACAAAAAGTAAATAAACTTCTCACCGCAATCGCGGCGCTTTGCTTTGTTGCAATGGGCGTGACGATTTACCTTACCTACATGCATTTTAAGCCGGAAGCGGCCGAATTCTGTAATTTCAGCGAAGCGTGGAACTGCGATGTCGTCAACAAAAGCGCCTGGTCGGTTGTTGATCTCGGCTTCGTACAGATTCCGGTTGCGATCCTGGGTTTTCTTACGTATTTAACCTTTTTTGTTGTGTCGATTCTGATCGTAAAAAAAGTGAACTGGCGTAAGATTTGGGGTAGGCTGAACGAAAAGCTGATTTTGAATTTGATGAAGTATCTGAGCATAATCGGGTTTGTTTTTAGTCTTTATCTAAGCTATATAGAAGCTTTTGTGCTGCAGACGTTCTGCCTTTTCTGCGTGATTCAGCAGGTGATTATTCTTGCGATCATGATTTTGTTTTTTGTGATTCTGGCCGCGATCAAATCGGACATGAATAAGACCCGCGCGTGCGAGTTTTGTTGATTTTATAATACGGTTTTATGGACGGATTTTACGCGGATTTGCGGTTCCCGACTGTGGTGGTGACGGCGCTGGTCGATTCGATCAATCCTTGCGCGATCGGGGTTTTGATTCTGCTGATTTCCACGCTTCTGGCGCTATTTGAGAACAAGAAACGGCTTTTGTTCGTGGGCATTGTTTATGTGGCTGCTGTTTATATCACTTATTTACTTGCCGGATTGGGTCTTCTTCTTTTCATTCAGCGGCTTTCCATTCATCTGGAGCAGTCTCTGGGGCTTCTTGTGGGGTGCCTGGTTATTTTTCTGGGTCTTATAGAAGTCAAGGACGCTTTCTGGCCCAATAAAAAAAAAGGGCCGATTTTGGGGATCAATCCCCGTTACGCGGAAAGAATTAAGGTGATGGCGCATAAGGCGACGGTTCCCGGTGTAATTGCTCTTGGAATGTTTGTGGCGGCGGTGGAGCTGCCATGCACGGGAGGTCCTTATCTGGCCATTACTACGATTTTGTCACGGAATTTCGATATGAAGACCTTTTTTTATTTGCTGCTGTATAATTTTATTTTTGTGCTGCCGCTGATTGTAATTGTCGGGCTGGCTTATCTGGGGACGAGCGTGGCGAGTCTAAAGAAGTGGAAAGAGATGAACAAAAAGTGGATGAGGTTTGGTGCCGGCCTTTTAATGATTGCGCTGGGGATTTTGCTGATGCTGTTGGCGGAGGATGTGATCGCGCTGTATTAGGTTTTTTTTTGGTTGTTTTTTAGAAATATTTTAAGTGGAGATTAGATATTTTTCACAACAGTTTGGTAATATCTTGTCACCAGAAAATTCTTGTCACCAAAAAAAAAGTAACATATATTTTGTAGCCCATAAAAAGGACAACAACATGATAAAAGATTTACAAAAACCCGCCACCAAGGGTGATTTAATGCTTACCAAAAAAGAACTGCGTAAGGAGATGAGTGATTTGAGTAAAGGGCTGCGCGGGGAGATGACCGACATGCGCGGGGAGATTGGAAATATTAAAGTGGACATTCTGGATATCAGGGGAGAGTTGCGGGATATTAGGGCTAATATGTATACAAAGGCGGACCACATGAAGTTTATGGAATGGATGGATGAGGCGATGACGGAATTGCGGGACACGCGGGATGAAAGGAGGCTATCGGAGTCGCATATGCTGCGCATGGATGACACGCTTGGCGATCATGAAAAGCGGATTGTCAGGCTGGAGAAGGCGGCGTAGGGGGCATGGCGAAAATAGGCATTTTGTTTGTGCCCGGATATTTTAAAAAGCGCACTTCGTTTTGCTGCGTGCGTGGTTGAAAGAGGAAAAACTCACTTACGAATGGTGAGGGTGGCGGACCTGGTTCTTTGTGGGAACCAGGTCCGCTCCTCGGTTGTGGCGCTCGACCCCCGGTTTTTAGGCCGGGGGGAGCGCAGGGGGGGTCAGTTGGTCCCGAGGGGGATCACGCTGACCGTTGCTGCGCCGCCGCCGAAGGCGACGGCGCAGCCCGACGCCGACCCGAAGTCGGCGTAGGTGGGGGCTCCGGCCGCCCCCGAGAAGGTGGCATGGCCGGTGTCCCAGGACACCGCGCCAACCACCGCACCGACGACCTTGACGGTCTCGGCGCACTTTCCGGCGGCGAACACCACGGATGCGACCGTGGTGTTCGCCGTGGTGGACATCTTTAGGGTTTGGCACCCCCAAAGTCCACTGGTTGCCCCGTCGGCGTAGGCGTCGCTGACGGCGAGGTAGGCATTGGGATCGTTCGAGGCCGGGGGGCCGTTGAACGAGCACAGTTGGTAGTTGGTGACAGTGCCACCCGTGCTACCGCCGGTGCCGCCAGTGCCGGTGCTGCCCGTGTTGCAGGCGAACTGCGCCGTGGTGTGCTCGCACACCATCTCGCAGATGCCCGTCGAGGTCTCGAAGACCTCGCAACCGACGCCCGGGGCGCCCTGGGCGCCCGCGGCACCCGGCGGGAGCTTGATGCTCTCGCCGTTTTCGCATGCCACGACGATGGTTCCATCGTCGAGCTGCGTTGCCGTGGACACCACACAGGTGCCCTTGGCGACGTCGGTGCTGGACAGGACGTCGCCGTCCTCGTCCCTGCACACGCGCATCGAATTGCCATTCTCGTCCTGCTCGTACGAGCAGGACGAGAAGTCGTCGCCGCAGCCCGCGAGGGCCGCAACGACGAGCAGGAGGGTGGTGATGAGGGCCGCCTTGGCGGCCCTCGCCTTTTTTGCCCCGCAGGGGGGGCGGGTGGCATTCGCCATTGTCTCAATCTCCTTCCCCTGGGAGGGGGAACACCGCGCACTATGCGCAGTGGCGCCCCTCCGTTCGGGGCACGCAGCTACCAGGGATGATCGGGTCGGACGGCTGCTAGAGCGCGTCGGGTCCGGATCCGTGGCAGGTGTGTGCCCCGAGGAGGGAAAGGGTTTGGGAGTGTGGCTTATCGCCACAAAAAAGGGAAATTGTGTTTGCTTTCGCAAACTTCGCTGCCAGTTTTTATTAGCGTGCTGGCGCACGCGGGATCTCGCTTGCGCAAAATCTGTTCGTAAGTGAGTTTTCAAAGGTCAATGCGCCCGAAGGATTTGACTCCGAAAGGGCGACTTTTCTTATTTATCCACGTTTTGCTGCTCATAAAAAATGGTAAAGCTTTATGGGACGCGGCATAGGCCGTGGCCCGATAAAACCTTATTGATCCGTTTTTTTGAGCATGTGAGTAAACAAGGAGAGGAATGTATCATATTCCCCTATTTCTGTCAAGCCACATCATTGTTGGATGATGAGCCGGGCAGCTGCCTGTTTAAATGCGAGGCAGGCGGGAATATTACAATGATTTTTGAGGATAAGTCAAAATATTGTTTTAGGTTTGTCAAAAGGTTTTTGCAGGTAGGGATCGTTTGCCAAAATTTTTTGCATGGGAAAGGGCCGCTTCATGTTATGAAGCGGCCCATCGGCGCACCTTGTTGTCCCGAATTAACGGGGCGTTAAGGGCGCCATTCCCGATCTTTTTTGCTTTGGCTTACCTCCTTTCCGGCGGGCGAGGGAGCTTTCACTCCCCCGCCCCATGCTCACGGTTGCCGTCCGCGTGGTCTTTTTTCTCACAGCTGGCTGGGCTGTAAGTCACCCGGTAGCGGTAGTGCTACCAGGTGATACGGATGGCGTAGTACGTGCATCCGTTCAGTGAGACGGTGTACGTGGTGTTGACCACGTTTACCGTCGCGGGGGTGTACCCGCTCCCCTGCACCTCGAGGGTGCTGCCGCCCCAGGTGGGGGGCAGGGAGTAGGGCGAGCACCGCCGCTCCACGGACACCGGTGCCACCGACGAGGTGAACACCAAGAGTCCGTTGTTCTCCCAGGCCATTGCCCGGTCGCCGGCGGCGTAGGTGCCGCTGACGTTTCCGGACGAGCAGTTCCAGTCATCGGAAGTGCTCGCCGCGGGGTCGATCGTCGTTCCTCCGGAGAAGAACTTGACCGACTTGTAGCAAGAGTCACCGATAATGGTGACGCCCGCCGGGCCCTGCGGCTGCTGTTGCAGCGCGCAGATGCCCCCGACGCAGGTCTCACCTACGAGGCATGCGTTGCCGCACGCTCCGCAGTTGGCCTCGTCGCTCGCGAGGTCGGCGCAGGCGCCCCCGCAATTGGTGTACCCTTGCGAGCACGCCGTTTTGCAGGCGCCCTGGTCGCAGACCAGGCCTTGCCCACAGACCGCGCAGGCGGGTCCGCAGGCCAATGGATCTTGCATGATGCTTTCGCACCATAGATCCAGGTCGCAGTCCAGCGTGCCTTGGGAGCACGACAGGACACACGACCCGCCCGAGCAGACTTGGTCGTTGACGCATGCGTTGCCGCACGCGCCGCAGTTCTGCTCGTCGCTCGACAGGTAGACGCAACTGCCGGAGCAGTTGGTCTGGTTTAGACCGCACGTGCTCTTGCACGCGCCGTCCGTGCACACCTGCCCTTGCGGACAGATGGCGCAACCCGGACCGCAGGCGGTCGGGTCACTCAGGATATGCTCGCAGACGAAGTCTGCATCGCAGTCCTGTTCGCCTTGCTTGCACGACACCACGCAGGTGCCGCCCGAGCAAAGCTGGTCTCCGATGCATGCGTTTCCGCATGCACCACAGTTGTCCTCGTCCGAGGACACGTAGACGCAACTGCCGGAGCAGTTGGTCTGGTTCGGACCGCACGTGCTCTTGCACGCGCCGTCCGTGCACACCTGCCCTTGCGGACAGATGGCGCAACCCGGACCGCAGGCGGTCGGGTCGCTTTGGATCTGCTCGCAGACATTGTCTGTGTCGCAGTCCATCATCTGCTCCGGACACGAGAGCACGCAGCTCCCGCCGGAACAGATCTGGTCTCCGACGCATGCGTTGCCGCACGCGCCGCAGTTGTCCTCGTCGGAGGACAGGTAGACGCAACTGTTGGAACAGTTGGTCTGCCCTGTGGCGCACACTGACTTGCAGGCGCCACTCGAGCACACCTGCCCCTGCGGGCAGATGGCGCAACCCGGACCGCAGGCGGTCGGGTCGCTTTGGATCTGCTCGCAGACATTGTCTGTGTCGCAGTCCATCATCTGCTCCGGACACGAGAGCACGCAGCTCCCGCCGGAACAGACCTGATCTCCGACGCATACGTTGCCGCACGCGCCGCAGTTCAGGGGGTCGCTGCCCAAGTGTACGCATGCGAGTCCGCATACGCTTAGCCCTTGAGAGCAACCATAGGTGCAGGTGCCGTTGTCGCACACCTGCCCCGGTCCGCACACATTGCAGCCGAGGCCGCAATGTAGCGGATCCGACCAGATGTAGTCACACACTTGGTCGTTGCCGCAGTCGAGCGTGCCGGTGCTGCAATGCAGCTGGCACGTCCCGCCGAGGCACTGCTGGTCGCCGACACATTGAGTGCCGCACGACCCGCAATTGGCTTCGTCGGTCTTGAAGTCGACGCAGCCGCCATTGCACAGCGACATGCCTTGTGAGCAGTTCGCCACGCATTGGCTCTTCTGGCAGACCTGTCCCTGCGCGCAAACGGCGCAGAGAGGTCCGCAGTGCGACGACGTCGAAGTGATGTCGTCGCACAGGTTGTCCGCGTCGCAATCGGCCTGCCCCGTGGGACAGGCGAGCGCGCAGACGCTGGCCAGACACTGCTGGTCGCCCGGGCATACCGTGCCGCAGGCTCCGCAGTTGGCCTCGTCGGAGATTGTGTTTACACACTGACCTCCGCACTCCGTCTGCCCTTGCGAACAGACGGTCTTGCAGGCACCGAGGTCGCAGACCTCATTGACTGCGCAGTCCGTACAGGACGGCCCGCAGAACGCTGGATCCTGCATGATGTCATCGCAGATCCAGTCGTTGTCGCAATCCTTGGTGCCTTGCGGGCAGAAGAGCCCGCAGATTCCAAGGCTGCACTCCTGCTGGCCCGTGCACGCGGTGGTGCAGGAGCCGCAGGCCACCTCGGACGACTGCGTGTTGACGCAGCCGTTGAGGTTGGCGCAGTACTGGAAACCGCTTACGCAGTTATCCAGGCATGTGCCGTTTTGACACACCTGCGTGCCGGAGCATTGGGCGCACAGAGGCCCGCAATGCGACCCGGACGAGGTAGTGTCGATGCACTGGCCGTTCTTGTTACAGTCGGCCGTGCCCTGCGCGCAGCTGACGGGCTCACAGAACCCGCCAACGCACGCCTCCGTGATAGCGCATTTGCTACCACAACCTCCGCAGTTGAGCTTGTCGCTCATGACTGCGGCACAGAAGTCCTGGCCGCCGCTCTGGCAGACCATTTCTCCTTCTGCGCAGTCCAGCACGCAGGCGCTGAACGCGCACGTCTCCCCTCCGGCGCAGGCGTTTCCGCATGCGCCGCAGTGGAGGGGGTCAGTGGCGAGATCCGCGCATGCGTTGCCGCACGCCGTCTCGCCCGACTTACAGTTCGAGTAGCAGGTGCCTCCCGAGCAAAACTCATTGAGGCCGCATGCGTTTCCGCACTGGCCGCAATGAGCGGGACTGCTAAGGAGGTTTGCGCAACCTCCATTACAGTCCACTGTCCCCGAGGGACAGTTGTCCGCGCACTCGCCCGAGGCGCAGACCTGCCCATCCGCGCACGGATCACAGTCCGTGCCGCAGTGGGCGACATTGGACCAGATGTCTACGCAGGACTCTGATCCGTCGCACACGGCGGTGCCGAGGGCGCAGTTCGCGCCGCCCGATCCGCCGGTGCCGCCGGCAGCGTTTCCGCCACCGCCGGTCTGGGACCCGCCGTTTCCGGTGGAGCCCCCGGTGGCCGTTGAGCCACCACCACATGGGGGGCGACTGCCATCGAGGCATGCAACCTCCCCGGGAGCGACCTCCGCCTGGGGGTCGCTCCAACATCCCGCCGTCAGCGCGAAAATCGCGCAGGCGGCGGCCACTTTTTGCCATTTCATGGCATTCTCCTTTCGTTGTGGCACAGGGGGCGGCCCGGCGAAATCCGGATATCGCCCCCCTTAGCCGCCTGCACTCAGATGCGCAAGCCCACCATGATGGGCTTGAACTGGGGCTCGATGCCCCAACTCTTGTCCTGGCCGTCGTAGCCAGGCACCCTGTTATACGGCGTGGCGTTGACCACACCGCAAACCCCTCCCCCGATGGAGAGGTTCGGAGCCGGGTGGAACAGGACGTTCGCACACGGCTCGACCACGAACACGTAGTTCGTGGCCTGGTTCGCGAACTCGACCGTCTTGGTCGAGCTCTGAGAAAGGAACGTGTCCGGGTAGGACACGACCTCGAGACCGAGCTGGGCTCCGAGGTTTCCCTCGAGCCAGCTCAGGGGGGCCCACGAAACGTAGGGTCCCGCGGTGAAGGAGAACTTCTCCTCCACCGAGTCTGCGTTTACTGGCTGGTTTCCGTCGAACGTCCACACGTTGGTGTGGACGTAGTTCATCGTCGCGCCCAGCTGGGCGAAGCGGTGAAGGCGGACGAGGATGTCCGCCCCGACTCCGACCGGCACGTTGGTCGCGTGCTGGTCGTTGAGCCCCAGAAGGGGGCTCATGAGGAACTGCGCCCGCTGCGACAGCGGGCTCCAGCCCTTGAGCTGGCGACCGTAGTCGTCCAGCTTCTTGTCGACGTCCTTGAGGACGTCGACCTTGGCTTCCGCGACCTCCTCGTGGGTCGCGATCTCCGCCGGAGGCGGAGGAGCCGGCAGGACCGTGAGGTCCCACGCGGCCACCAGCTCGTTCCCGTACCTGACAGTCAGGTTCGGAAACGTTCCGGCCTGCGCCGTCCAGGCGATGCCGAACTGGGCCACACCATGGAGGTGTGGCTCGTCGGTGTAGGACTTGCAGCCCAACACCTCCTCGCCCAGGCCCTGCGGCCTGATGAGGTTCTCCTCCGTCCAGGTGGAGCACTCCAACTGGGCGATGAAGAGCACGGAGAGGCGCTTCCCCTCCGTGGCCACGGCCTTGCGGCCGCTCCTAGAGTCAATCCCCTCCAAGGAGGGGACAAAGAAGGGCACGTCGGCCTTTGCCGACGCCGCAGGTTGACCTTTTGCCCATCCCGCGACCATCAAGGTCGCGGCGACGAGCGCCCAACTCGTGAAGCGTCGCATCATTGCTTAGCTTCCTTTCCTCTTGCTGGTCGCGGTTTCGGGCCCGGAGGGGCCATAACGCACCATGCGTTATAGTCCCCACCGCGCCGCGGGACTCACTCCATCTTTTTGTATCGGCCAATAAAAAAAATCGGCATACTCAAAAAAACGGGGCGAGTCCCACGGCAAAAAAAATATGATTCTAAAATATAGCGCACTTTGCTCCGCTTCGTGCGTGGGGCGTTTTTCGCTTCTCTCACTTCGTTCGCTCCACAGCGCACTTCGCTCCGCTTCGTGCGTAGTAAGCCAAATTGTTAAAGATCGCCAACTCCACCTTCTATCGCAGTGGCCGGTCGTCAAAGCATGCCTTTCCGCCCTCCGCTGGTGCGGATGGCTCCAAGTGCACTGATTTTGGCCCAATTTCCACTAGACAGGCAGGATTAAAGAATTGGATGAGAGTTTAACTATATTGCGGACTTTTGTCAACCTTTTTACCGCTTTGCAGCGGTTTTGGAAAGATCGGCAAAAGCCGCAATCAGTAAACGTTAAATTTAATGCTTCTTTTGGGCTTCCATTACAGGGCCGGCGGCGTAATAATGGCATCGGACATTATCACTAACAGCAAAGAAATGAAAAAACGGCCGCGGATTGTTATTTGCGGGAACTACGGAGCCACGAATCTTGGCGACGAAGCGATTCTGGACGGGATTCTTTCGCTGGTCAGAAGATCCATCCCAAACGCGGACATTACGGTTTTAGGCGCCAATCCGGCCGAGACGGCGGATCTTCACGGAGTAAAGAGCCTTTTTTTGCTTCCGGCGGGGGCGCGTTCGCTTTGGCGCGGGGTTTCGGGCGGCACTATTTGGCGCACTCTGGACGCAATTCGCAAGGCTGATTTGTTTATTCTTGGCGGCGGAGGGCTTTTTACGGATGAGAAGTTTATGGCTGTTTTGATCTGGTCACTGCAGGCGCGGATCGCGCGGCTTTTTAAAGTGCCGATTTTCTGCCTGGGGCAGAGCGTAGGGCCTCTTCGGACTTTTTTCGGGCGGATGATGACGGCGGGGGTTTTTAAACATTCTGCGGAAATTACCGTGCGCGATGAAGCTTCCCGGGATTTGCTTGTTCGTCTTGGGATCGATGACGCGCTTGTGCTGGCCGATCCGGCGTTTGTCCTTGCCGCGCCCGAGCCGCTGCCCGAGCGCACAGAGCCTTACGTGGTTTTGTCGGTGCGTCCGTGGAAAATTATGGGCGGCGAGAGCTTTCGGGATAAGCTTTTGTGTCAGGTTTTAGCGAAATTCGTTGATCGTCTCTGGATGGAGAATGGCCTAAAGACCATTATGGTGCCTTTTCAGGTCATGGTCGATAACGACGCGAACGAGCTGGAGCGCATTTATGATCTTCTGGAAGACAAAAAGGCCGCGGAGATTTTCTCCTACAGCAGCGATTACAAGAAGGTTATGGAGCTTATAGCGCGTTCAACGGCCGTGGTTGGGATGAGGCTTCACTCTCTCATTTTCGCGTCGATTTGCCACACGCCGTTTCTGGCGCTATCGTACAGCGAAAAAGTGCGAAGTTTTTGCGCGCAGGTCGGCATGGAGGACTTTATTCTTGGTCTTGATGAAGTGGACCTTGCTGCGCTTATGGTCAGGTTTGAACGAATTTTGTCTGAACGGGATGCGCTGGTTTTGCGGCTGGACAACAGGGTTTTGCATTTGCGGGCAATGGCGCTTGAGCATGAGGGGATTTTAGAGAAGTTTTAATAGGTTTTTATTTTTTGATAATAATGTTCCGTTACAATGTCGGTACATTTTTGGTTGATTAATTTATTATATAAGTTTACTATACTATATGAAAGTATTACTAAGTAAACCTTCAATGGCTACAATTTCTTTTAAGGCCGACGATAGTTTTAAGAAAAAACTTGATGCTCTTGCGGAGAAAAAGGGCATTAATACTTCCGCTTTTATCAAGCTGATTCTTACTAAAGAGGTCGGCTGTGAGCTTGCAGAGATGACTGAAAACGGGTTAACGGTTGCGGAGGAGCTGGAAATTTTGGACTCTGTGAAAAACGACAAGGTTCTTGGACCTTTCTCAAATACCAATGATCTATTGAATGCTTTGAAAGATTCAAAATGAGGATTTTTTTCACGTCGGGCTTTCAGAAAAAATTTATTAAGCTGCCACTGAATATTCAGGAGCAATTTGGCGTCAGAATTGATCTTTTTATAGAGGACTCATCGCATCCATCCCTAAAGGTTCATCCACTGAAGGGAAATCTGGCGGGACTAAGGGCTTTTTCGGTTAGCGGTGATTGTCGTGTAATTTATCGTTTATTGGATCGCGATAGTATTGAGCTAATAAGCATTGGCACACATAGTCAGATTTATTGATAGGTTTTAATGGCCCGGGCCAAGTACACCAATGGTGGCAAGCCATAAAACGGTTGTCGTTCGGCGAATTTTCAGTTTTGATTTCGTTTGACTTTTGCGCCCTATTCTTGTAATGCTATCTATCCGTCACTATTGTGGCGACGATTTTTCGCGGGTCGAAGGGTCGTTGCCCGGTGGCAGCGATCTTTGATAGCCCGCATTTTGGGGCCGCCAAGGCGGCCCATTGGAGGTAGTATGTTTCGTTTTTCCCATTTGTTTCGGGTCGCGTTGGCGACCCTTGCCCTGTGCCTTCTGGGCACAGGGTGCGCGGACGCCACGCCGGTCGCGAAGGCGCCGGCGGTCGCGCCGCCGACGCCCCCCGTGAAGACGGAGGGCAGGCCTGCATTACCACCCGCCCCCGCGGTCGTGCTGGCGCAGGTCAAGTCATCACCGGGCAACATGCCCGATGACATATACTCGGACACGCTGATCCGGGTGGTGGCGTGGGCAGCTGTCGGCCCGCAGAACCTGCAGGTCGATGCGGTCACCGACCTGCCGTTGGGCGGCACAATCGTGCTGCTCAGCGAGGATCCGAACGTCGTCCTCACAACGGACGACGTCAAGCTGGCGGAGGGGCCGATGCGCCTCCGCCAGACCCAGAGCGGGGTTCAGGCGATCCTGAACCCCACCGAGGCGGAGCTGAAGAAGCTCCGCGGTGGCGAGCGGTTGCCGCTCGTCTTCCTTTTGGGAGACACCCTCTCCCCCATGGGGGAGAAGAAGTTCCCCCTCCACGTGGGGCTTGCGCGGCTGGACTGAGAAGTCCGGCCGCCGCCCCGCGACTGGAAAGGGGCGGCGTGCTTACGCACGCCGCCCCCATGATTGCGATTCATCACACAAAAAAAATGCGGGCTATCTTATCCAAACATTTCCGTTTGTCTGCTTAAGCGTGCAACCGGCTCGTACGTCCTGCGGTGAATTTCGCATATCCCGTGCTCTTTTATGCCTTTCTGGTGCCTTTTTGTGCCGTACCCCATATTTTCATCGAAACCATAAAGTGGGAATTTTTTTGCGTATTTTTTCATTATTTTGTCTCTTTCTACTTTTGCAATTATTGACGCGCAGGCTACTATTTTTACTTTTTCATCGCCCTTAATTACGCTCACATACGGGATTGGCATGTTGAATTTGTCGCGACCGTCAATTATGAGCAGGTCGGGGGGCCGACGGGATTTGTCTTTTTTCAATGCTTCAAGCGCACGGGTGAATGCGCGGTTTGTGGCTTTTATCAGCCCCAATTCATCAATCTCTTCGTGCGTGGCCGATCCAACACCAAAAAATACCTTTGTTTTTAATTTTCTGTAAATTTCCTCGCGTTTTTCCGCCGTCAGAGCTTTCGAATTTTTCAGTCCTTTAATGCGCAGATCTTTTCCCCTGAAAACGACCACCGCGGCCACTACCGGCCCCGCCCAAGGACCGCGGCCAGCCTCGTCCATCCCGCAAAAGACACGGCTCCCACCGATGTCCGGCCGCTTTACAATCGCTTCCTCCAGCACCTTTTTTATCGACAAAAAAGCCATAGGTTCATACTATGGCTTTTTGAGGGTTGGTACTAGATTGATATGCGCTGAGGACTGTGTTCTACTCTTCTTTCGCCGGTTCTTCGGGGGCCTTTGCGGGAGCTTCTTCAGCGGCTGCGACGGGTGCTTCTTCCACAGTCGCACCGCCCGCCTCTGCGGTTACCACCTCTTCTGCTTCTGATCCGGCCTCCTCTACAGCTTCCTCTTCCTCGTGCATGCCTTTCTTTTTCCTATGTGTCTCATCTTTTTCTGTAAGTCCGAGTTTGGCGCTTAATCGCTTGGACATTCCCGACGCGCCTCTGATGAAATTAAGCTTTGCCCTGCGAATGCCGAATGTTTTCTTAACTTCTATTTTTGCAATGAGCGGTGAATTGACGGGGAAAATCTTTTCCACAGCAATCCCCTGCACCACCTTGCGCACAGTGAACGTTTTACTTGCCACGTGCCCGGAGTTCAATCCTACAACCATACCTTCAAAAACCTGGATTCTTTCTTTTTCCCCCTCCTTGATTTTCTGATGTACGCGCACCTGGTATCCCGGTCTTAAAACCGGCATTTTCTTGTTTATAAACTTTTTTTCGATTTCCTGAATCAGTAAATTAGACATGTTTTTTTTGATTAAAGCCAAGCCATATTATGGA
>JAHJEW010000099.1 GCA_018825335.1 Patescibacteria group bacterium
AAACCGATTTCCCTGCAAAAGAAAACTGTTGCCGATGCAACCGGCGTTAAACGAACTCAATAATCACCCTTATCATGCCATTACCAATAAAAAAAGTTGCCGTTCCACGCAAGAATTACCAGCGTCAAATCAGGTCCTACCTTGTGCTGATTTTCTTGCTGCTTGCGGGCGCGGGCTACTTTGGTTTTTTCCAATATCAGGAGCTTGTTGTCGCGCAAAACGCGTTTGCCGCCGGACAGACGAATCTTGCGGAAATGAAAAAATTCGAGAAAGATATTTCAGGTCAATACAGCTCTTTAAACAGCGCTTTTTACGAGGATTTTCGCGGTATAAGGAACGCTGTTGAAGGTGTTTTGCCCGCGGAAGAGAATTATACGAGAATTACCCAGAATCTCGACTCTTTCGTGATTGATCTGAACAAGAAAAGTCCGAGTATTTTTATGGGCAATCTTAAATTCAATCAGCCTCACCTGGACAACGATAACGGCTACGGGGTTCTGCCTTTCACCATTTCTCTTTCAACGACGCGCGCCAATTTTGAGAAAATGCTCAAGTACGCGGAAAGTTCCGGCGCGCTTGATGACGCGTCGCGGCTTTTGGATGTACGTTCGATTTCCATAAATTTTCCGGGGCAGGGCGCGGCATCGGCTGAACCTTCAGTCGGCGCGGCTGAAGGGCTTCTTAGCGTTTCGCTGTCAATTAACGCATATTTTCAGTTGCCCACTATTCTTTAGCCATGTTCCTTTTGTGACTTATGGAAGAACTAACCCAAAAATTGCAGCAGCTTCAGGAATCGATTCTTTCGGGCAACATTCCGCAAATGGTGTTGAGCACAATAAGCTACGCGCTTGATCTGCGCTCCAGCGATATTCACATGGAACCGCAGGAAAACACCGTGCGCATCCGCTACCGCGTTGATGGCGTTCTTCGGCAGATTGTTGAGTATCCTCACAATATTCATCCGGCGATTGTGTCGCGCATCAAGATCATGTCCAATTTAAAGATTGATGAGCAGCGCATGCCGCAGGACGGACGGTCCACGGTTACCACGAAAGACGGGCGCGAAATGGATCTTCGTATTTCCACTCTGCCCACCGTCAAAGGGGAAAAAGTGGTGATGCGCATCCAGGACAAATCACGCAGTATTCCGGATCTGCCGGAGCTTGGCCTTCAGGGCAGCGCGCTTACTTTCATGGAGGACGCGCTAAGTCTTCCGAATGGAATTATTCTTACAACCGGCCCCACGGGCAGCGGTAAAACGACAACCATGTACTCGGCTTTAACGCGGCTGAATAAAGTGGATGTTAATATTATGACCATTGAAGATCCGGTTGAAATCCAGCTGGACGGTTTGAATCAGAGCCAGGTCCATCCGGGTATTGATTATACTTTCGCCAACGGGCTTCGCACGGCGCTGCGTCAGGATCCCGACATTATAATGGTTGGGGAAATCCGCGACCGTGAGACGATTGAAATCGCGATTGAGTCTTCGCTTACCGGACATCTGGTTTTTTCCACGATTCATACAAACAGCGCCGTTGAGACACTTACCCGCATTTTAAACATGGGTATTCCGCCTTTTCTGCTTGCTTCGACGGTGGAACTGATTATTGCGCAGCGACTGGTGAGGAAGCTTTGTCCCGCGTGCAAAGTGCCGGTTACGCCGGACGCGGAGATCACGGGCCTTGTTAATTCGGCGGTTGCCGGAATTGTTTCGCAAGATGAGATAGAGCCGGAGAAGCTGAAGAATATGCAGTTTTTTGGATCGAAGGGGTGCCCCGAATGTGACAATATCGGCTACCGCGGACGTATAGGTCTTTATGAAGTTATGCGTATGACTAATGAGCTTAGGCGGATGATTCTTGCGGAGGCAAATACAATGGATATTGAAGCTGTAGCGATAAAGGGCGGCATGGTCACGCTGGAACAGATCGGAATTATCAAGGCGTTAAAGGGCGAAACCAGCCTGGACGAAGTTTACCGCGTGGCGAAGCGCATGGAATCTACTAATCAAAAATAATTATGCCGGAAAAACAAGCAAAAGGGTTCGGATTCGGAGAGAAAGGTCAAACTTTCGAAATAAAACAGGAAGAAAAACCGGGCGAATCGCCAAAAAAAAGTATTTTATTGAAAATTTCAGGAGCCACCGGCGCCAAAGTGATTTTGCGCCAGCAGGCCGGAACCCTGCGGCTTACCGGAAATCCACTCATTGACACTTACAGGCGTCTGAACCAGTTTGTGATCGACCATTCAAGAGTGAAGATCAAGGACAAAGCGGTTTTTTTCCGTTTGCTCGCCGCGATGCTGAACGCCGGTTTGCCGCTTGTGCGCTCGCTTAATACGCTCGGCGTGCAGACCGAAAAGACTCCAAAGCTTTCTAACGCGCTTTTCGCGATGGGCCGCAGTATTGAGGGCGGATCCAGTCTTTCCGGTGCGATGAGCGAATATACCGATCTTTTCAATGACGCGGAAGTTGGCGTCGTCAAGGCCGGCGAGGTTTCCGGGCAGCTCAATCAAACGCTTAAATCCCTTGCGGAGGAGGTTGAAAAATCAGCCACGATTGCGGGAAAAGTCAAAGGCGCGCTTATTTATCCGGTTGTTATTTTTACTCTTCTTGTGGTTGCGATGTTTTTGATGATGATTATGGTGGTGCCGCAGATTACCACTTTGTTTACGCAGACCGGGAAAGATCTGCCGCTTCCGACAAAGATTTTGATTACCGTGAGCGACATCAGCGTGAATTATTGGCCCTTTGTTTTGGTTGGAGTTGTTTTGATTGCAATTTTATTCGGATGGTACAGGCGAACGCGCGGCGGCAGATACACTCTGGACTGGATAAAGCTGAAACTGCCCATTTTTGGTGATCTGATAAAGAAAAGCGCGCTTTCCAAGTTTTCCAGGGGATTCGCGAATCTTCTTGGAAGTGGGGTGCCGATTATTAAATCCATAGAGATTGTGGCGCATTCAATTGGAAACGATGTTTATAAAAGGCGGCTTCTTTTGACTTCCGAAGATATGAAACGCGGTATTCCAATGGCGGAGAATCTTTCCGGCAGTCCGCTGTTTCCAAGAATGCTGGTGAACATGGTGGAGGTTGGGGAGCAGACCGCGCAGCTGGAAAACGTTATGGAAAAGGTGGCCGATTTTTACGACGAGGAGGTTGATACTATGGTCAGCTCTTTGTCCAAGATCATGGAGCCGATGATTCTGGTGATTATTGGTGTAACCGTCGGAGGGCTTGTGGCTGCGATAATGCTGCCGATCATGCAATTGACGGATGTGGCGAGTTCGGTTTAGGGGGGCGGATATTCGGCTCACATTAGACGATTTTGCTTGCGGAAATGTTGCAATATTTCCTTTTATAGTTTAAAATTGTAGGAAGTAAAACAAATATTAATTTTATTCTTAACTTTTCTTTATGTTTAAAATGTTTAAGTCCAAGAAGGGGTTTACCCTTATTGAACTTTTGATCGTCATTACCATTATTGGTATTTTGGCGGCGGCTTTGCTTCCGAATATTTTAGGTGCACCTGCGAGAGCCAGGGATGCTTCACGTCAGGCTGATTTGAATAATTTGGCGGCTGCGATTGAGGCGTATAATGCTGACAATGGGGCTTATCCTACTGCTGCAAAATGTCTTACTGCGGCTGATGCAGATCTAGCATCCTATATGCCTGGTGGTGTACCTACTGATCCAAATGCTACAAACGCCCTTGTATTAGGTGCTGTTACCTGTACAGGACAGTATTATTACTGCCCGGTTGGAGCTGGTACCAACCAGAATTATGCTGTTGTTGCCGAGGTCGAAAGAGCTGAGTCTGCAAATGGTACAGGTGGTGCTGCAGGTGACATAGTTCCTGCCACAAACTGTGGTGCCGCAGGTGTAGACTTTACTTTGTCTGCAGCTGCAGATATTTATGCAATAGTTAAATAGTCTGCATAAATTCTTAGTTTAATCTTGAAAGCCCCGCCTACGGCGGGGCTTTTTTATGTTGTTTAAAAAGTCAGTCCAGGTATTTGTTGTTTTTTGCTTTGTGCGCTGGGTAAAAATGGCATACAATGTGGATAAATTTAAAATCACTTTTACTATTTATGTTTAAGTCAAAAAAAGGTTTTACACTCATTGAAATTTTGCTCGTCGTTGTAATTATTGGTATTTTGGCTGCGGCTTTACTTCCCAATATTCTTGGCGCACCGGCTCGCGCAAGAGATGCCGCCCGCCAGGCAGACTTGAATAACATTGCGTCCGCTGTTGAATCTTTCAATGCTGATACCGGTAGTTACCCCGCCTCCGGCTGCCTTGCATCCAACGATGTAAATCTTATCAAGTACATGCCCGGTGGAATTCCGCAAGATCCGACTGTTTCCAAAGTTCTAATTGTTGGTGGCGTCACATGTCCTGCCAGACAGTATTATTTATGCAATATTGGAAGCGGAACACAGAATTATGCGGTTATTGCGGGAGTTGAAAGGCCCGAAGCCGCCAATGGGACACTTGCCAATATTGTCGCCTCAAACTGTAATGGTACTCATAACCCAATTACACTCGGCGCGGCTTTGGATGTTTTTGCGATAATAAAATAATGTGCGTGAATTCATAATTCAAATATATGAAAAAAGGTTTTTCTGTTGTTAAGATTATTCTTTCCGTTTTTGTGCTGGGAGTGATTGGCGGCGGCGGTTATACGGCATATAAGTATTTTACCGATCCCGCTTTTGATTTTTACGGGCTTATGGGTAAGCCGCTTATCCCAAAGGTTCTGGCGAATAATGTTATGGGACAGAACGCGGACGCGATTTTACTTTATAGGAGCAGCGATGATCTTAATACGTACATTAATTCCCTTATTCCCGCGGAATCCAATATAGATATTAAGGCTGAGGATGTTTTATCGGCTATTTTTTTGGTACGGGGGCCGGACACCGCTGCGGAATTTGATGGTGCAGGCATGGCGGCCATTGAGTTTGCCAGCGTTGAGAAATCGGCCTATGTAAGCGGACAATTGTCCGCGCTAAGTGCGTTTGTTCCAATTAAAAGTGATCTTAAAGATAATGTTCTTGTTATTTCCGTTAACGCGGAAGAAGATACTTTTTCGGGGCCGATTGGCGAAAATCCGCTGCTGAAGAAGGTTGATCCGGATTTTGTGGATTCGCAGGTGATGTTGTTTGCGGACACTCAGGCGTTCAAGGAATTACAAATGCTGTTTTTGCCTATTATTAGCGGTTTTGGAGAATCAATGAATTCATCCTTCCTACAACCCGGGGATTCGACCCCAACTGCCGGACTGCCGGTAGCACATGCCCAGCTTATTTCGCC
>JAHJEW010000100.1 GCA_018825335.1 Patescibacteria group bacterium
AAATCGCGAACATGCCCCATCGATGCACGCACCCTGTAATTCTTACCCAGAAACTTCGAAATTGTCTTGGCCTTAGCCGGCGATTCAACGATAACAAGGTTATCAGCCATACTTTATTATTATTGTAATCAACAGTGCTCATTTTTAGTCGATGTTGGAAGTTAAGTCAACACGCACGAAGTGAAGCGAAGAGAAAATTTATCATTACTTAACATCGAACCCGTATCATCAGGCCGACTTTTTTAATAAAAACACAATCATTCTACTTCACGGTTTTATAAAAAAAACTCAAAAAATACCGGAAAAACATATTGATTTGGCAAAAACCCGCCTAAATTCTATTGAACATATATAACATATACGTTATAGTAAAGATACTATGAAAACATATTCAAGTTTTAAAAAACAACTATTAAAGGATAAAGAAATTAGCAAAGCCTACAATGAACTTGCGCCTGAATTTGCTATCGCCCGTACGATTATAGAAAAACGACTTGAAAAAGGACTTAGCCAATCAGAGCTTGCCAAAAAAGTAGGCACAAAACAATCCGCCATTTCACGCCTTGAATCAGGAAACTATAACCCAAGCATCGGTTTTCTTGGGAAAGTGGCCAAAGCACTCAACCTTTATCTGGATGTTTCTCTTTCAAAAAAACCATCATAGGCGTTCATCTTTAAACTAAAAAAATCCTCCCGATCCCCCCAAAAACCGCATTAAAAAGGGCTTGACAGCGCTCGCGGTTTGATTTTCCTATATACAAGCCAAAAACACCGTATTTGGCACTTTTCTGGAGCTTTTCCGGAAGCCGTTTTCGGCTTTCACAAGCCAAAACCTGCACATATACCCGCATTTAATATTGCGGCAAAATCGGATTATTCCCTTGTTAATCGAAAAAACACCTTGCATTTCATTTTCAAAAACATATAATGCATGCGGTCTTATGACCAAATATTTCATAACTTATTTCCTTATGACAAAGCAGGATCTTGTCAATCACGCTGCGCAGAAGGCAGGCGTTACCAAAAAGGACGCTTCCGCTGTACTCGATGCAGTGCTTGATGCAATCACCAAGAGCCTCAAAGGCGGAAAGAACGTAACCGTTACAGGTTTCGGAACATTCCGTATTTCAAAGAGAGCTGCTCGAACTGGTGTTAACCCAAGAAACCCAGGTCAGAAGATTAAGATCCCGGCTATGAAGCTTCCTGCTTTCAAAGCTGGCAAATCTCTTAAAGATGCAGTTCGTTAATACGCCGTAAGACGTATCATCTGAAAAGAATCTTAAAAGCCCCTCCGTAAAAAGAGGGGCTTTTTGTTACCTCTATTGCCAAAAAGCATCAAAATCACTAAGCTGACATGGAAAAACAACCACCCATGCAAGACCAACTCACGCAAATCGAAAAACGGGCCCTACAAGACATTAACGAAGCAAGAGACCTGAAGTCACTTCAGGAAGCGGAAGTAAAACACCTGGGCCGCAAAAGCGCGCTCACCGCTTTAATGAGCAAACTTAAAGACCTGTCCCCGGACGAAAAAAAGAAAATCGGGCCCCTCTCGAATCAAATCAAAACAAGCATAACAAATAAATTCGAGGAAAAACGCGCGCAACTCGAAACAATAGAAATCGAAGCAAAACTCAAAACCGAATTTTTTGACATAACCATCCCGGGCTCCGCGCGCGAAATCGGCAGAGTCCACCCACTCGCGCAGCTTCAACATGAAGTCGAAAACATTTTCCACGGCATGGGCTTCACTGTGGCCGACGGCCCCGAAATCGAAAGCGAATACTACAACTTCGAAGGACTCAACATCCCCGCCGACCACCCCGCGCGCGACATGCAGGATACCTTTTTTGTCGATGCAAAACACGAAGCAAAACACGGCCGATTAGTGCTAAGAACACAAACATCACCCGTGCAAATCCGCACCATGGAAAAATACGGCGCGCCACTAAGGATAATCGTACCGGGCAGAGTTTTCAGAAACGAAGCCACCGACGCCTCTCACGAAACAACATTTCATCAGGTAGAGGGACTGCTGATAGACACGCACATTTCTCTGGCCAACCTTAAAGGTATCATGACCGAATTTTTAACCGAACTTTTCAAAAAAGAAGTCTCCGTGCGCTTTCGCCCTGGCTATTTCCCGTTTGTAGAGCCGGGCGTCGAACTGGATTTTTCATGTTTGATATGCACCGGAAAAGGCTGCAGCGTCTGCAAAAGAACCGGCTGGGTAGAATTCATGGGAGCCGGAATGGTTCACCCCAACGTACTGAAAGCCGGAGGAATAGACTCCCAAAAATACCGCGGATGGGCTTTTGGATTCGGACTGGAAAGACTTGCCATGATGAGATACGGCATCGACGACATAAGACTTTTCCACTCCGGCGATTTAAGATTCATAAAACAGTTCTGATGAAAATATCGTTAAACTGGCTGCGCGATTTTGTGGACATCCCCGCGGGAACCGATCCGGTGAAACTGGGCGAGCTCTTTACCCTGCGCACCGCGGAAGTTGAGCACGTCGAAAATCAGGCGGACATGTTCGATAAAATGGTAATTGGCAGAATTGAAAAAATCAGCGCGCATCCGGATGCCGACAAATTAAAAGTAACCATAACAGATGTCGGCAAAGAAAAACTGCAAATAGTCTGCGGCGGCCCGAACATTAAAGAAGGGATGCTTGTGCTGGTCGCGCTCGTGGGCGCAAAAGTAAAATGGCACGGGCAGGGAGATCCGGTAGTTTTGGAAAAAGCAAAAATCCGCGGAGTTGAAAGCTTTGGAATGATATGCGCCGGCGAAGAAATCGGCCTGGATCCCACGCCCGAAGGCATCGCCGATTTATCGCATCTAAAAGCCGCGACCGGCACCCCACTGGCGGCGGCGCTTAATAAAAACGATGTCATTTTCGACATAGACAACAAAGCGATCACTCATCGCCCCGACCTTTGGGGCCACTATGGGATCGCGCGGGAGATCGCGGCCATAACCGGAAAAAAACTAAAACCGCTAAAGCCGAAAGTCTCATTCCCCGCCACCGCCGGCGCCAAAAGCGCCGCCGCCACAGCACTCTCCGTGGAAGTAAAAGACAAAAAACTCTGCCCGCGCTACATTGGCGTACTAATGGAAAACATTAAAATCGAGCCGTCGCCCGACTGGATACAGAAAAGACTTCTGGCCACGGGCCACCGCCCGATCAACTGTGTTGTCGACGCAACAAACTACGTAATGACCGAGCTCGGCCAGCCACTTCACGCATTCGACGCGGACAAAATTGAAGGGGGAATAATAGTTCGCACGGCCAAAGACAAAGAAGAAATCCACACTCTGGACGATCAAAAAAGAAAACTCACAAAAGAAATGCTGGTAATCGCCGACCACAAAAAATCGGTTGCAATAGCGGGCGTAATGGGAGGCGCCAACTCCGAGGTGGAACAAAAAACCACCCGCATAATTCTGGAAGCCGCGAATTTCAATCCTTCATCCGTAAGAAAAACCGCAACCGCGCTGGGACTTAGAACGGAAGCAGTCCAAAGATTCGAAAAAAGCCTCGACCCAAATCTGGCCGAAACCGCAATGGACAGACTCTGCGAAATCATCCTTCAAATCTGCCCGTCGGCAAAAATCGCCACACCAAAAATCGATGTCGCCGATTTCGACGAAAAATCCCAGAAAATCACGCTGAATCTCGATCGCGTCCGCGGCAAAATCGGCACGGATATCCCTACAAAAGAAATAGTCCGCATCCTGGTAAGTCTGGAATTTAAAGCAAAAGAAAGCACCGATAAAAAAATTGAGGTTCAAATTCCGACCTTCCGCCAAGCCAAAGACGTTTCCATTGAAGACGACCTCACCGAAGAAATCGCGCGCCTTTACGGCTACGAAAATATCAAACCCACGCTTCCTCTGCTCCCCGCCAAAGTTCCGCTGGAAAACAACGAACGCAAACTCAAGCATCTCGCGCGGGAAATTCTTTCAAAAGGACTCGGCTTTCACGAAGTTTACAACTACTCATTCTACAGCCTTAAAGACATCCAAAAATGTCTGCTTCCGGAGGAGCTGCACATTAAAGTCGAAAACCCGCTTTCTCTGGATCAGACCCACATGCGCCTAAGCCTTATACCAAACATGCTTAAGAACACGGCGCTGAATCAAAAGAATTTTTCACAGTTTTCCATTTACGAAATCGGCCGCACATATGAAGACTTGCAGGAATATTTCCCAATAGAGGAAAAGAAAATTTGCGCAATGATCGTTCGCGGCAAAAATACAGGCGGGAATGAGGAAGACGTTTTTTCACGGGCAAAAGGCGCACTGGAAAATCTGCTTTCATTTTTTGCCACGCAGGGACTTTCCATGCGCCGCGGAGAATCACTGGCGCCATACGCCCACCCCGGCAAATACGCCTCATACCATCTAAAAAAAGATGACACCTTTATTGCCCGCGTTTTCGAACTACACCCGATGGTAGCCAAAAACTACGAACTTGAAGATGCAAAAATCGCCGCGTTCGAAATCAACTTCACGGCATTGGCCACTCTTGGCCGCCGTGAAAGAAAATACAGTCCTATCCCGAAATTCCCGGGAATAGAATTCGACGTTTCCGTGCTGATAAATAAAACAGTGACGATTGAACAAATGCTGCGCGAAATCGAATCAGCAGACAAGAAACTGGTTCACAGCGTACATCTTTTCGACCTTTACGAAGGCAAAAACGTCCCCGAAGACAAAAAATCCTGCGCATTTAAAATAATGCTGCAAGCTTCAGATCGCACACTTGAAAGCGATGAGATGAAATGCGTTCAACAGGAAGTTTTCACCCGTCTGCAAAAACTCGGCGGCGAAATCCGCGGGCTGCGCGCGTAGCGAACAAAGTGAGTAACAGCAATCCGGACTTTAAATCAACCTCTTCTTCTTCGCGCGACTGACCCGTATAAACCCACTGCACGCAACAATCTGAACCTTCTTCTTTTCCAGCTCATCCATCAAAAGATTCACTCCAAGACTGTCGCTGGCCATATGCCCGCAAATCACAACATTCATCTGATGCTTTTCCGCCAGCTTCCTGTGATCTTCCGGTATATGCATGGCCAAAACCGTACCGACGCCCGCCGCCGCCATCTTCTTTATGGTCTCCTTATTTCCGCTTGTACCACCCGTAAAACCGGAATAACTGATCTTGCCGCAACGACTCTTTTCATCCCCTGTGAAAAGCATCGGCCCATTCCCCTGCTTCTTGGCATGCTGATACTCCGGTAACTTCATCAAAGCATCAATAATATCCTTAATATATTTTGGTTTTTTCCCGGAAATATATTTTTTCATAAACCGATAAACCAGATTATCGGCGAAAGTATGAAAACATGCCATTGGAATACCCAAAAGCTCCGCCGCCTGCGGCACCTGAAAATGATTGGTGGGATGCAGAGCGCGGTTCAAATCGCCGATTCTCCCCCCAATCTGCTTCTCTATCACATTCACGGGAACCCCGTCCTCAACCGCCTGTTCAATCTGTGTGGTCATCACCTGGGTCAAATCAATCAGCGCGCGCCCCTCGGGATGATGCGCGATAATCGCGTCAATCTTCTTGCCGCTCTTGGAAAGTTCATTCGCCAGAAGCACCTCTCCCACTCCAATATCAATCCCAACCAGCACCCGCCTAAGCTCCGTCTTCGGATCTCCGCACAAAATTCTGCTGTCCAGATAAGGATTTTTAAGACTCTCCATGTCAAAATACTCCTTTTCATCCTTCTCCATTTTCTCATACTGCTCATGCAGTTTCTTCAGCTGCTCATCAACATCCTTTTTTGATCGGGGCCCGTATTTAATTGCCATATCCATACCTTTTTCATAAATCTGCTGCAGAGTGATCATAAAATTTTGGTTAAGATTCACGCCCCAGTTTAACAAAAAACTTTCCTTAATAACATGGAAAAACCCCTCCCGGTGTGCTACCATCCCCATTGACAACTAAGCAAAAACAATGCAACACGATGATTTTCAGTACCGCCCGCTCAACGCGCAAAAAAGAGAGAAACCAAAAAGATTAACCGGCCTGCCCGGTTTCCCTAAATTCCCCAAATTCAAAAAGGGCGAAAAACATGATTGGAAAAAAATCCTCATCTGGTGCGGGCTGACTCTGCTCGGACTCCTGGTACTGGCGACAATCGCGATCAGCCTTGCCATTGCGGTTCTTTCAATAGGCCTGCCCGACGTTAAAGATCTGGACAAACTGGCCATCGC
>JAHJEW010000101.1 GCA_018825335.1 Patescibacteria group bacterium
CCCGCAACAATTTCCGCGGCGGAAGCAGATCCATTGTTGATCAGAACAACCAGCGGGACAGTCGGCAAACGCGGGGATCCTTTTGTGTATAGCGTTTCATTATCACTGTCATCGCGGCGCTTGATTGTAACCGCTTCAACCTTGCCTTCCAGAAAATCGGACAAAATATCGACAGCGATTTCAAGATAGCCGCCGCCGTCATTCCTAAGATCAAGAATAAGTCCTTTCGGATTATCCAATAAAAGCTCATTGATTTTGGCCTCGAATTCGGCGGTGGTATTATCGCTGAACTGATAAACATTCATCCGATAAATGCCATCTTTAACCTCTTCCAGATCAACGCTGTTAATGTTAATGGTATCGCGCGTAATACCCAGCTCAAAAGTTTCACTCATTCCTTTGCGGATAATTGTCAGAACAACTTTACTGCCGCGTTCCCCACGGATATTCATGATCGCTTGAAAAAGCGTCATTTCCGCCGTCAGATTGCCGTCAATCTTATAAATAATATCTCCGGGCAGAAGACCCGCGGCTTCAGCCGGTGAACCCTTTAAAGGAGTAACAACAACCAGCGCCTGATCGCGCACCGTCAGCTCCGCGCCTATCCCGTCCAGCGTGCCGCCAAGATTCTGGTCAAACTCAACCGTTTCCGATGGGGTCATATAAACGGTGTAAGGATCACCCAGGGCGGAAACCATGCCTTTTATGGCTCCATAAACCATTTGCTGCTCATCCAGAGCGGTCTCATCCACATACATATCATCCAGAAGTTTCCATACGTCCCAGAAAACATCCAGATTGGCCTTGCCGGTCGTGGGGCTTCCTATCAGGGAAGAAAAAGCCGCCACGGGCGAAACGGACTCCCTGGATATTTCACCGTTGACGGAAGATTTTATGATGTAATAACTGGCGCTTTCCCACCCGAATAAAAAAATGATGGCGACGACCAGAAGGTAACTAAGCGGTTTTTTAAACTTCTTCATAACGCTATTATAACACAAAAATAATTATCAGTCGACAATCCGTTGAATTGGCAGAATGGATTTTGCCATTTTTGTCTGCGGATCGATCTCTATTTTCACTCCGTTAAAAACGCACGGCCCGCAGGCCACCTCTATTTTCAGCGGCATTTGCGTAATAAAATGATCGATAACAAGCTGTTTTTCCGCCCCGATAACGCTGTCCAGCGGCCCGACCATGCCAACGTCCGTCTGAAAAGCCGTTCCCCCATTTAAAATCCGCGCGTCCGCGGTTGGAACATGCGAATGCGTGCCGATGAAAGCGCTCACCCTGCCGTCCAGATAATGGCCCAGCGCGGCGATTTCAGACGTCGCTTCAGCATGAAAATCAACAAAAATCGCATCATAATCATGACCTTCATGGGCCCTTAAAATCGCATCAGCCTCACGAAAAGGGCAATCAAGGTCGGCCGTCATGAACACGCGTCCCATTAAATTCATAACAAGAACTTTTTTCCCTTTTGGGGCCGATACAAGCCGATAACCATGCCCGGGAGCGCCCTTCGGGTAATTCGACGGCCTAAGTAGGGGAAAAGCCGGATCATCCATTTTTTCAACAACGGATGAATCCTTAAAAACATGATTTCCGGACGTGAAAAAATCCACGCCCGCAGCCTGCATTTCCGCAATATTGGCAATGGTCACGCCCTTGCCGTGACGCATATTTTCAGCATTCGCAACCACAAAATCAATCGAGAACTCCGCTTTCAATTTTGGCAGCAGCGCCGTAACCGCGTTTCTGCCCGGTCTGCCAAAAATATCGCCTATAAAAAGTATGTTCATTTGAAAAAAATAACGCGGGCGCAAGCTTATCACAAAAAGCGAAAGATTCAAAACCGGGCGGGTTTTTATTTTTTCTGCCCCGTCTAAAAAAGACCCCAGTTTTTCGGGGGCCGTGTACTGGCGGGAGATCCAGCTTAGGGTCACTATACGCGGGTATAGCAAAATGCTAGCAAATTGTATAGCGGAAGCGATGCGGGTTGGGAATAAAATGTAAAATTTTAACTCCACTTAAAATTTTATCAGAAAAAACTGAATTAATACTGTGGCAAATCTGTATGCGCGGGGGCACAATCCGGCCGTCTGCGCAAGCCCTGTTCATGGCCGCCATAAGCCAATAATTGCACGTCATTCCGCCATGATTGCCACAGTGCGCAACTTCAAATAAAGGCTTACGCAAGCCAATAAACGCATGTCATTGCAACATAATTATATCCGAAAATCCAGCCGAAAAGCTCGTATTACGGCTTATATCTGCTACCGTGTCCGTACGGGCAGAAATGGAAAAATATTTCTTAACAAACTTTCATGACCAATTTATTAATGACCAACTCGCCAATCCAAAACACACACCGGACCCTCACCGACGAAAAACTGTACGGGCTTTGCAGGCAATATGGGGAGCAGTCTCTGTCCGCCCGCCGCAAATTCATGGGCCTACTGCCGGAGGTGCAAAAACGGCATCTGTATGCTAAAAAGGGCTTTCGTTCCGTTGAAGAGTTCGCTGCGAAACTGGGCGGCATTTCCGGCGATCACGTCCGCCGCGTTCTCAGCCTTGAGCGTAGATTCGCGGACAAGCCTGATCTGAAAATGGCTCTAACAAGCGGTGCGGTAAGCGTGAACAAACTGGCGAAAATCGCTTCGATTGCCACCGGCGAAAATCAGGCCGAACTGGCCGGACTTGCAAAAAACTTACCATGCCGCGCACTGGAAACCCTCGCCCGCGACGAAAGGATTCACAGCGAACTTTCACATGAGGCGCAGACGACTGTACCCGAAAAGGAGAATGGCTTGCCCCGGCAGTTATTTGAGGCGGAAATTGTTCACGTGAACAATTTGCAATTGGACAAAGATGTTCACCATGAATTACAGGAACTGCAGAAAAAAGGAATCGACATAAGCGCGCTGATAAGGGAAATGCTGGAAAAACGGCGCGCAGAATTGACCGAAGAAAAGCAAAAACTGGCGGAGGAGGTAAAGCTGCGCGGGGAAAAGTCCTCCCGTTATATCCCAGCCGCAATTCGCCATCATCTTCGCAGGGAACACGGAAACAAGTGCACTATACAAACCTGCGGGAAACAGTCGACAACCATTCATCACACCCAAAGATTCGCCCTAAGCCAAAACCACGACCTCAACTTTATGGCTCCCCTCTGCGCCGACCATCACCAGATTGCACACAGCATCGATCAGAAATATCAAATGAAACGACTTTTGTAGGGAGATACGATATTTCTTGCCATCACGCACCCGGCCATCGTCCATACAGCAGTGCCCCGCCGTACAGCCCTCTTTAGGCGAAAGTTGAAGTTGACGGGGGGGGGGTTATATGTTACCATTTACAGATAAAAATATGTTTAAAAAACAAAAATGCCAATATCAAACGCCCCGGAGGAACAGGGAGAAAAACACCCGCGGGCTCTAAAAGAAACTGCTGAACAGGCAAAGCAAAAAGAAAAAAAACAGGCAGTTAGGAAAAGGTATGAAGAAGAAGATTTTCCCGAACCGAAAGCAGCCGGGCTTGAGCAGAACCCCCTCGATACAGAAAAAAGTAAAGAGATAGAAGAAATGGATTCCATATTACCTGAGGAACCTTTCCCCAGATATGATATACGAGCAAGTCTGTTTATCCTTGCAGAAAAAGGCACAATAGACAAGGATGATATTCCGCGGTGGGTACATGATGATGCAAACGGTGAAATGCTTTATGAAATAGGATGGACTGCTGTAACTCTCAAAGAAAATATCAAAAAATGGGAGAAGTTTATCAAAGAAAATGACTAAAGTTATTTTCATGGAAGACTTAGGCGTAAAACTACATCCGGTCAAAAAACTGCAGCTTTGGAGAGCAATCAAAAAAGAAATATTCACGAAAATGGACAATAATATTATTACACCGGAACGGGCAGACGAAATACTCGCGAATATCAAAGAAAAAATCGTTGAAGTTAACACGCCCGAACAAGTTAGACAGTTCTATCTTGCCTTGCCTCGGGTGTATCCTGAACTATCTCCTGTAACACGCAAATTTGAAAGTCAGAAAGCGGAAATCCTGGACAAATTATTCACTCTCTTATTGGATGAAATCATAAAAAAAGGAGAAATTGAGCTTGCAGGCGAGTTATGTGAAGAAATGCAAAATTCAAAAAATCATAACAAACTCACTCGGGAGTTACAAAAAAGATATCCTGTTGAATTTAAGATTTGCCTGAGGCGTTTTTCACATAGTCAACCACCAGAACGGCCCTGAATATCCAAAACCCGCGCCCGTACGGGAAAAAGTCAAAATCCCGGCGGTGTTTTTCAAGAACCCCTTCATTCGTCATTAAACATTTGACCCCCGGATTTCGGATTTTCTTATCTTTGGTTTAGAAAAATTTAATGTCCATGCGCTAGTATGGCTTTCGTATGGGATTTGGCGCCTGCCCTAAAAATCCCCTTGACGGGTGAGTGTACGCTCACCTATGATACCGAATGCACATACAAACATCATTTTTATTTCTTAAATTTTCAAAATGACAGACGCAAACGAAAAGAAAAAAGCCGTGGAACTGGCGCTCGCCCAGATCGAACGCAGCTTTGGCAAAGGAGCCATAATGAAGCTTGGCGAAGCTCAAAAAACGCAAATAGAAACCGTATCCTCCGGGTCCATTTCATTGGATGTGGCCCTTGGCGGAGGCATCCCGCGCGGACGAGTGGTGGAAATATTCGGACCGGAAAGCTCCGGCAAAACCACGCTTACACTACACGTTATTGCGGAAGTACAAAAGAAGGGCGGCCAGGCCGCTTTCATAGATGCGGAGCACGCGCTGGACCCTGAATACGCCCGTAAAATCGGAGTGGATATAGACAATTTGCTCGTCTCCCAGCCCGACAGCGGCGAACAGGCCCTGGAAATCTGCGAAAGTCTGGTTAGAACCAACGCAATTGACCTTATTGTGGTCGATTCGGTGGCCGCGCTGACTCCTCGCGCGGAAATTGACGGCGAAATGGGTGATTCCCACATGGGCCTTCAGGCCAGACTTATGAGCCAGGCGCTGCGAAAACTTACCGGAACTATTGGTAAAACCAAAACAACCGTTATTTTCATCAATCAGCTCCGCATGAAAATAGGAATCATGTTTGGCAATCCGGAAACCACGCCGGGCGGAAACGCGCTGAAATTCTATTCTTCCGTGCGCATGGATATTCGTAACATCGGCAAAATCGAGGAAGGAACCGGCGAAGAAAAAGAGGTTAAAGGTAACCGCGTGAGGGTAAAGGTTGTAAAAAACAAGATCGCGCCGCCGTTCAAAACCGCGGAGTTCGATATCATGTACGACAAAGGAATCTCTTATACGGGTGACCTTATAGATCTTGCCACAAAGTACGAAATTACGCGTAAGAGCGGCGCGTTTTACTCTTACAAAGAGCTGAAACTGGGCCAGGGCAGGGAAAATGTAAAGAGCTTCCTGGAAGAGAATCTGAAAGTGAGCAAAGAAATAGAAAAAGAGCTGAAAGAACACATAAACAAACTTAAAGAAGATGCCGGTAAGAGTGCGCAGGCGGCCATCACGGCTGCAAAAGCCCGTGAGGCGGCTGAAACGGAAGCGGAAAATGGAGCGGCAAAAGTAGCGGTGGCGGCCGCAGCAGCGGAAACAAAAGCATCCGCGGGTGCAAAAGCAGCGGCGATTACCTCCGGCAGGCGTTCCGCAAGCTCAAAAGAAGGCTAAATCACAATAAAATGGAAGGGGAACTAAAAAAACTTTACGCATATGCAGTCGCGCTGCTGGCGCGGCGCGATTACCATTCTTCGGTACTCCGCGAAAAGCTGCTTAATAAAGGTATTGGAGGGGAAGAAGAAGTTGAAGCCGTACTGCAGAATCTAAAAAAGAAGAATTTTATCAACGATGATCGGTATGTAGAGAAATTCATAGAAGAACAGTTTAATCGCAGGCCTCAAAGCATCAGGCTGGTAAAGCAGAAACTTGTTCAAAAAGGCATCAGGGGTGAAACTGTGGATGAAGAATTGAAAAAACATGCGGCGGGGGAACTCACGCGCGCGCAGACTGCGGCGCGCAAAAAGGCGGGCTCACTGCAAAACCTTTCGCCTCTGCGGCGCAAAGAAAAGCTGTTTCGCTTCCTCTGCGCGCGCGGCTTCTCGCAGAGCACAATCATGGAAGCACTAAAATAAAAGCCACTCCCGCGCCCACTTTGACATTAAACCTTCGATCCTGAATTGACATTTGACATTCGGATTTCAACATTCAAATCAAATCCTTCGTAATCCGATCCAGAATCAAAAACCCTTTATCCGTTGCATGCAGCCTGCCGCCTGTCATGGCCAATTGTCCGGAATCAAGATAAGGCCCGGCTTTTTCTACAAGATCATCAAAATCCGAAAACCTTTTTTCGTACTCTTTTACATCAATGCCGCGGAACGTCCGTAAATTCAGCATAATCAAGTCCATTCGCTCCAGGTCCCCGTCAATGGAGATCTTTTCACCCTCAGCAAGGGGATTCTCCAGATACGCCTCAAAATCGCAGCCATTCTCCCAAACTTTGCCATCCGCGTAAGAATGGGCGGAAACTCCAACGCCAACGTATTCCTTCTGCCGCCAGTAGCGCAGATTGTGCACACTTTCAAACCCGGGCTTTGCGAAATTGGAAACCTCGTAATGAACATAGCCCTCTTTTTTAAGTCGGGTAGTCAGAAATTCGTACATCTGTAACTGCGCGTCCTCATCCGGAGAATCCTTAATAAAAATATCTATCCGTTTAGTGTCATAAGACAAGAAATAGGCGGATAGATGCGCCGGATGATAGGAGAGAATTTCTTCAATTTCCCGCTTAAAACTTCCATAAGTCTGGTAGGGAAGTCCCATAATAAAATCCGCGCCAAAATTCTCAAAGCCGGTTGCGGCCAAAGCGTCAAGCGCTTTATACGCCGTCTTATCATCATGAGGACGGGCCACGCGGGCAAGAGTTTCCTTATTGAAACTTTGAATACCCAGAGAAATTCTCGTAATACCGGCGAGCCTATATTTTTCGATCCGTTTTTCATCAAGACTCTCGGGATTGCACTCAATCGTAACCTCCGCGTTTGGGTTTATCCTGAAGCGATTCCTTAAAGTGCCGAAAATCAGTTCAATATAATGCGGATCAATAAGGCTGGGCGTACCTCCGCCAAAATAAACACTTTCAATAACCCTGTCACCAAACTTTTGAGACTGAAATTCAAGCTCTTTTATAACCGCATCGGCGTACTGGGGAATTTTCTTGTTCTTATGCGCAAAAGTAACGAAATTGCAGTAGAGACAGATCGTTTTACAAAAGGGGATATGAATGTAGAGCGAGAGATCTTTCACCGTTTTTATTTACAAAATCTCCGCATGAGCGTAATATAAAACTAAGACAGGGTCAAAAGTTTGATCCTGGCATTTTTACAAAGTAATAAAACGCACCATGCAATCACAATTCCTTGCAGCCATCAATCAACTCTGCGACGAAAAAGGAATTCCAAAAGATAAAATTCTGGAAACCATCAAAGCCGCCATCCGCGCGGCATATCGCAAAGACTACGGAACCCGTGATCAGAATATTGAAATCGACCTTACCGACAGCGCCGAAGGAACAACGGTCTATCTTGTTAAGGAAGTGGTTAAAAAAGTCGAGGAGCCGGATCTGCAAATGACACTTGCCGAAGCGAAAAAATACAAGAAAAACGCCAAAGTCGGGGACACAATTAAAATCGACGTCACTCCGCTTGAATACGGAAGAATCGCCGCTCAATCGGCAAAACAGGTAATCATACAGCGAATACAGGAAGCCGAACGCGATATTATGTACGACACCTTCAAAGACAGGGAAAACGAACTCATAAATGCGCTGGTGCACCGCGTGGAAGGCCAGAACGTCTACGTAAACCTGGATAACCGCATCACTACAATCCTCACTCACGACCAGCAGATCCCGCGGGAAAGATACTACGGCGGACAGCGCCTGAAGTTGTATCTGGACAAAGTAATAAAAACCACAAAAGGGCCGCAGCTGCTGATTTCACGCACGCACGAAAACCTCGTACGCAAGCTGATGGAACTGGAAATCCCCGAAATAAAAAGCAATCTGGTCGAGATAAAAGGAATCGCGCGCGAACCGGGTGTCCGCTCAAAAGTTGCTGTCTTTTCATCCGACCCAAAAATCGACCCGATAGGCTCCTGCGTGGGCCAAAAAGGAGTTCGCGTAACCAACGTTATGGACGAACTCAACGGCGAAAGAATCGACATTATTCAGTGGAACGATAATCCGGAAGATTACATTAAAGCCGCGCTCGCCCCGGCCAAAGTGGCCCAGCTGGCCATAAGCGAAGACATAAAGCGCGTAAAAGTTTACGTCCAGCCCGACCAG
>JAHJEW010000102.1 GCA_018825335.1 Patescibacteria group bacterium
GACTTTGTAGTTCCAGACGTATTCCAGTATGGTGAGGCGGTTTAAAACTCTGTTTTTGTTTCGGGCCAGAAATTCCAGCAGGTCGAACTCTTTTTTGGTCAGATTAACCTTTTTACGGCTGCGGCGGACCTGCCTGGAGATTGTGTTTATATGTATATTTTTGAGTTTGATTTTAGCTTCTTTGTTCATGTTTTTTTATTAGGGATTGAGCTTTTGTTTTAATCTATTTTGTTTATATTTTTATTAAGCGATGATAAGTAAAAGTTAAAATGTCAGTATTTACAGTGGTAGCCCATACCGCTACAATGCGGCTTATGAGGGACACACAAAGAAAAGGGGATATAGCGGTTTCACAGGCAGTTGCAAGCTTTACTCGACTTGGTTATGATGTTTCGATACCTCTAACTGAATCGGCAGCATATGATCTGGTAGTTGATATCGGCAATGATATGAAAAGAGTTCAAGTGAGATACACTGGCAATGGTGAGGTAGATTTGAGACGCGTACATTCTAATTCAAAAGGTTATGTTGTAAAAAAATCAAAGCCGCATGCTTATGATTGGTTATTCATTTTACAAAAGGACGGCAAAGAGTTCATAGTTACAGAATGTCTTGCTAATCGCCGCTCTATCAAGCCAACAGATGAACAAACCTTGGAAAATGTATTGAAATTTGCTAGTAATTAGGCCGTGCGGAGAGATGGCAGAGCGGTCGAATGCGGCAGTCTTGAAAACTGCTAGGGGCGCAAGCTCCTCCTGGGTTCGAATCCCAGTCTCTCCGCCAGTACGCACGCAGCGAAGCGGAGTGCGCTTTTTGTGAATTAAATGGCAGTGCGTCAATAATAATTCACGGTCGAATTACCGGCCAGTTCGATGAATTTCAGTTCGGCAAGATCGCCCAGCAGATTTGCCTTCACTCCAAACTGCGAAATCGTGTACAGATTTTCACCGATGTAAATAATCCGGTCTATTGCTTTCTCGTAGTCGCTCCAGCCGTTGTCCGCCAGATCCTGCCGGTCCTGATCGTCCATGTGATCTATCTTTCCCTTTAGTGTAAATCCATCTTTCAGATTCAGATTATAAACGTAGGCGCCGTCGAAAACTTTTTGTCCGTACTGGAATGATGGCTGCACGCAGCTGTTCTCGCCGTTGCAATCGGCCGTGCAAACCGTAATGCCGTTTTCGGACGTGCAGGATGATGGCACGCAAATTCTCAGGCAGGAACTTTGCGGACAGTTTGAATACGTGTAATCGCCGCAGTTTCCTTCGTCCGGATACTCGTACACGGATACCGGCAGCGCCAGCAGCTCTTTATCTTTATCGAAAAGCAGAGCTTTCGGATTGGAAAGCAGCGGGCTGTCAGTGCCGTTCGCACCAATTACCGTTGAAAACATTTCTTTTGGATTATTCACGTCGGTTACGTCAAACAGACCAATCTTCAGACCCTGAATCTGCTGCCATAACAGGAAGTCCGCGTCACTCATATTGGTGTCGCCGGGGTCAACTTCCTTTCCGAATCCTATAATATGGTTTTCGTCGTACGGGTGCAGATAGTTGCTGAATCCGGGCAATTTCAGTTTGCCAAGAACAACCGGTTTTGCGGGATTTGAAAGTCCGATCACGAACATCGGATCCACACGCCGGAATGTAACCATGTAAGCTCTGTCGCCCATGAAGCGCACGGAATAAATGGATTCTCCGGGCGCGAGGTTTTCAAGGCTGCCCTTGAGGCTCATGTCTTTGGTGTCCAGAACGTAGAGGTTATTTGTGGTCTGCGATGATGTGCTCCAATCTGTTTTTGTTGTGGCGATGCGGAAATATCCGTTGTTTTCATCCATGCTGTACTGGTTCAGGACGGTTCCGGGCACTTTACCTTTATTTTCGAATTTAATGTTATTTTTTCCCAGTCCGAAGCGATAAACGGCTGTATCCCAGGTGTCGCGGTAATAGCCGCCGTTCCAGTCGGTCGCGGTTACGTAAAGGTTATTTCTGGACGCGTAAATGTTGTCCGCATTGCCCACTATTACATTTCGCACGACGTCAGCATTTTTATCGTCCAAAGGTATTGCGGCTGTAATAAGGAAGTTGAAGTCGGGATTTTTTGGAAGGATTCGTATTTGGCTGCACGGAGCCACCAGTTCGTCTTTGCCGGTTTTTGAATCGAGCATTGTCGGGACTATTTCCATGCCTGTTTTCGTGTAGGTGGAATCGTAATACCAGTAAGGCACGTAGGCGTACCTGTTAATTACCAGATACAGAGTGTTATCCACTTTTCTGGATGTGCTGTAGTCGCCGTCAATTTCCACGCTTCTTTCCACGGTCGGTTTTGAGCGGTCGGAAATATCCAGAATGTAAGCTTTGGTTCTGCCCGAGTAGTTGTATGGCGGGTAGATTGACGTTGTTTCGCTGTCCATCGGCTCAAAATAGTAGCGAATCATGGATCCGATAATTGTTAGTTTATCGCCGTCAACGTACATTTCCTGCGGATAGAAAGTCGCGTTTTCGTCGCCGAGTGTAATTGTGACCAGTTCTTTCATGTTGCCTGCCGGGTATGCTTCGACTATCCGAACAGTATCTCCTTTGATCAGATAGATGTATTTGCCGTCGTTCTTGACTATGTCCGCCTCGTCCACTCCCGCGACCTGAATGTTCGTTGTGGAATATTCCTCCGCCGGCGCGGCTGATTCGGATTTTGCGGCTCCGGTGCTTCCTTCATTGGCCATGGCTGGGGCGGAAGTTGTGGATTCTTCCATCAATAACATATCGTCAAAAATGCCTCCGCGGACCTGTATGGAATACTCGCTTTGTTCCTGAAAGCGCTCCGTTAGTTCGGCGCATGAAGCGGCGGTTACAAAGTTTTCTCCGGTAATTTCGTCGTAGGTTCTTGTTGTTTTTGTTTCGTTGTCGGTGGCCAGACGCCAGATCATTTCTGCCACTTCGTCACGCGTAATGTCTTCGTCAAAATATTCAACGGAAAGCGGAATGGCTTTCTTATCCTGTAAAGCTTCAACGTAATTCTTGTACCATCTTTCACCTGCTGCCTCCTGCGCGTTAAGGTTATAGCTGTTGGCGATGATTTTTGCCGCCTCGGAGAAATTTATTTCTTTTTCGGGATGGAATGTGCCGTCCGGGTAGCCGCTGATTACGTTTTTCTCCACCGCTTCACGAAGATACGGAATGTACCATTCTCCGGCTTTTATGTCGGAAAAAGTAAGACCGGTGGTTTTGTATGCGCCGGATCCGGCAGAGTCTTTTTGCGGATCGTAATTAAAAACCGCGCCCATAAGTATTTTTACGAATTCGGCGCGATTGATGTTGTTTTCGGGCTTGTAGTTGCCGTCGGGGTAGCCCTCAATAATACCGTTGTTTTTCAGATAATTGATGGCTTCGTAGTTTACGTGGGAGGAGTAAACGTCCGGGAACGGGTCGGTTTGCGCGCTTGTTTGCGCCGCGTCAAGGGCGATGACCTGCGCTGCGGCAAGAGCAAAAAGCCCGATGGCCGAAAGCGTCAGGATGATTGTTTTTTTCATAAGGTTGGTTTTGATGGTTAAAATTATTTTTCTAATAGACTATAACTCAAAGAGGGGTGAGAATTACAGTTTTTTGAAAGAAAATTGATTTTTCGGGTTCAAGCCATTATGATCAGTGGGCGTTTTTTGAAATGCGACGCGGAGAGGTACCCAAGTGGCTGAAGGGGCGGGATTGCTAATCCTGTAGTAGGGTTTCGACCCTAGCGAGAGTTCGAATCTCTCCCTCTCCGCCAGAAAATATCGAGGCGGCATAGCCAAGTGGTAAGGCAGAGGTTTGCAAAACCTTCATCCCCCGGTTCGAATCCGGGTGCCGCCTCCATTGTTGTGCTGTCTTGAACTTAATTAATAAACTTCCCCAAGATAGCATTTTTCGCAGTAAACTTTTTCCGGTCTATCAGGAGAATAACTGGAATAAATATCGTTAGTGCACTTAGAACAACCCCTCTTCCATATTTTTCTTGGATTCTTGAAAATTAAGCGTCTCCTAAATCTTTCATCGGGATGGAACCTAGGAATAGGCAAGTTTTGCTTTTTATAAAACTCTAATTCCTTTGGAATAATCTTAAAGAGTCTATCTGTTGATTCACATATTATTGCAGATTTTAAAATACCGTCATCAACATCTTTTATGTCAGAAGGAATGGCTTCCGGTTGCATTTTGTTCTCCACATACTTTAATTCATTCCCTTTTTCTTTCCAACTCCAGCCCTTATCAGATATTTCGTACTCATTCATAGGGTGAAAATCCTGAGCAACAGTTTCATTATAAGCAAAAGGAGACAATAGAATTGGGAAAAACTCTCCCCACTCCCCAGTTCCCTTCATATGCTCAATAATGCGACAAGTTAATTCCTCATATTGTTCTTTGGAATATCGTTTATTTAAAATGCAATACTCCTGTTTCTTTAGCCCTGTACACCCAAAACAGTACTTTGAATGAAAACAATAATCACAATACGTTAAACCATGAGAAAATTGAGACAGTACACAAAATTTCATATTACTCGATTCGTTACATGCATAACATTCATATTGCAACTCGCAATTTATAGAACTTTCATAGGTGTCCATGCAATCTTTATTTCCTAAAGCATCAAAACAATACGTAATATCCTCGCACTTATCAGCATAAAAAGTATTCCGGACATTTCTGGAATTAAAAATATAATCTCCGAAACAGTTTTCAGAATTTTCTACATGTAAAGCTTTGTGAATTGCCTGTGTCTGCAACAGTTTATTGAAATCATCATGCGCTTTATTCAATTGATTGTGGTCACCGGAATTAAAAAGTTTCATCAGTTCGAAATACTCGTCCTTACTGTACTGTTTATTTTTTATACAAAACTTTTTATTCCTCGAATTCCAGCATTGAAAGCAATTAATACACCCCTTACAATCATAGAGAAACATTGAATCCATACATCCTGAGCAATGAATTAAATAGCTACTATTGAAACAGTTTTTTATATACATACACTCATATAACCTCTCTCCTCTCTCGGCAGTCATACAATCGCTACAATCCTTACAAGACACAATTAAATTTGATGAATAATAGACATCTTCGTTATAAGCCGCATTGAAAATTAAATAACAATTTTTATTATGATAACAATGATTTGTATATTCTGAATTTTCACTATGGGGGTTATATAAGTATAATCTCGGAACTTCTTTTAATAATTCTGCGAACTGTTCGAAAAAAGGACGAGAAAAATCAAAATCTCTGCCATAATCCAAAGGATTAAAACCATCTCCCCACCATTCATCGTAGCCATAAACTTTGTACTGTTTGTCTTGAGAATAGTTCGATATTAATGACTTCCCTGAAAAATCTGATTTTCTTTTATATAAATTGCGTTCATTTCTATAAGTTAACCTTCTCTGTTGCCTACAGTCCGCACATAAAGTCGGCGCAGGAATATCGAACCTCTTCCCGTTTATTACTGGCGATACTTTTTTATAGAACTCCAAGTCCTCATCAGTAACTTCAAACCCAGAACCACATTGTTTACAAGCTTTATTCATGCAAATTTATAAATTCCTTGAACGAAGGAATTATACTTGTTCTCCCTGAAAAACTGAAATACAAACATAAAATAAGTTAAAAACACTGTGGCTCCATTGAAAACGGCGAACTTTTGGCCGGCGGATTAGAGGTTTACAAAGAATTGGGATAAATTGTTGCGTTTTAATATTTCTTATAATTGCCCCCTTCTATTTTCAGGGCTTTCCCGTTGATGATCGCATCGGCGGCCTTTTTTCTGGCTGTCAGAATCAATCTGTGAAAAGTCGGCTGGGATATTCCCATCTTTTTTGCGGATTCCTCCTGACTTAAATTCTCAAAATCCTTGAGCCTGATAGCCTCAAATTCTTCAATGCTTAAAACCACTTCATTTAATTGCCGCATTTTGATCCCCGCCGGCTTAAAATAAACCGCATGGGGCATGCATCCTACAAATCTAATTCTTCTTGGCCTGGGCATGCTTTATTATTCCAGCTCTTTCAACATTTTTTCAATCTCTTTTTTTTCTTCCTGTAAAATTTTCTTTTGCTCTTCTTTGCTTAGTGTTACAGAAGTGGCACCCCTCTGTCCGAAACGGCAAAAATTCCTTCCCGCACCTCTTCCATAACCTGCTCCGCGTCCTGCTGCTCCGCACTTTCCTCTTCCCTTTCCTGTTAAAGGACCCTCTCCCATGGGGCCGGTTCCGTCCATATTTGGCATGATAATTTGGATTAAATAATAAATCTGTTATGAATATATATTCATTATAATCGATTGTCAATACTATTTTTCATTATCACCTGCTCACATATTTGCTATCATTCGGCCATGAAAAAGGTGAAAAAAATATCCGCATTGATGTACGCGATTTTTGCAGTTGCCATCGTTGTCTTTACATTGATTATTTACAATCAGGCACCGGAATTTTCTTTGATTGAGCAAAGTGAAAATTATTCCAATGAATTTATTCACGGAGAGGTAATGGGAATAGGCGCCCCTTCCGTGGAGGGTGAAACTCAACTTACGGTTCGTGCCAATTCAGGCATTGAAAAAGGGAAAACCATAATCGCACCCGTAAGTTCAATCAATAATTTTAATACATATAAAATTGGAGACGAGGTCCAGATTTCTAAAACGACAGAGATTGCAACAGGCATAATCAACTACGAAACCGCTGATTATTATCATCAATACGGCCTAACGTGGATTTTTGTTATATTCGCAGCCATTACGATTTTGATCGCCCGCAAAAAAGGAATAAAAGCCATTTTGGGCGTTATTATCTCATTAACATTATTCTATTTCGTTTTTCTGAAGATGATTATCGCAGGTTATTCCCCCGTACTCGCCTGTCTGATTTTCACCCTGATAGTAACCGTTCTCACAATCCCGTTAATCCATGGTTTTAATAAGAAATCACTGTCCGCAATAATGGCAATTTTTATCGGTTATTTTTTTTCAATTTATATTTCTTTTCTGTTCAGAAACCTGGCGGGCCTGGGGAATTCCCCCGGTGAAGAATTTCGCATGCTGGGGACAATGTATGCCAATATCGGGCTTTCGGACATACTTATTGCTTCGCTGTTCATGGGAGCGATTGGAGCTTTGATCGATACCGCCATATCTATATCCTCGGCCATATTTGAAGCCGCGAAAGAACATGCGGGACAAACCTTTAAAAAGGTCTATAAGATCGGCATGGAGGTCGGGAAGGACATTCTTGGCTCCATGATAAACACATTGCTTTTTGCATATTTGGCCAGCGCTTTGCCGTTCCTGATTTTTGTTTCTTTGAGTCAGGGAAGCACGTTAACCGATCTGATAAATATGGATTTTATCGCCCTGGAGCTGACACGGACGTTCATTGGCGCGATTTCGCTGGTTGCGCTGATTCCCATTACCGCCTCTATTTCCGCTTATTTACTGACTAAAACAAAAAACGTCAAACTGGAAATATATAAAAATCTTTGATAATTAACTTTTAATGGGGCGATTACATCCTTTCAAAAACATCAATTCCCAAAAGGCGGAGTCCGTTTTGCAGTATCTGGGCGGTGGCCCGCACAAGTTTGAGGCGCGCCTGTCTTAACTCCGGCTTTGACGCCGTTAAAACGTGAACTTCGCTGTAGAATGTGCTGAAAGCCCTGGCGACTTCGAAAAGGTATGTGGTAACCACGCTCGGTTTATTGTCGCGCACGGCCAGTTCTATTTTTTCCGGGAAGCGCGGGAGCAGGCGCAAAAGTGCCTGTTCGGCCGGGTGCCCAAACGGCTGCAGATTTTTTTCTTCCTCCACTTTGCGGTCTTCCTCCACGTTAAAGATAGATATCTGGGAATCTTTTTTCAGGTCCCGCGACGGGCGGGGCGGGGTTTCTTCGGCTTTACGGAGGATGCTTTTGGCCCTCGCGTAGGCGTACTGCAAATACGGGCCGCTGTTTCCTTCCAGCGAAAGCATTTTATCCCATTCAAAAGTTATGTTGGTTTCACGGTTCTGGGAGAAGATATTGTACTTGATCGCGCCGATTGCCATTCCCTGTATTATGCGCTTTTTCTCCTCATCCGTGAGTTCACGACCTTTTTCGTTGACGATTTTTTCAGTTCTGTGTGTCGCCTCTTTTATAACTTCATCGAGTAAAATTACGTCGCCTTTTCTGGTGCTCATTTTACCCTCCGGCATCAGCATTCGGCCGAATGAAACGTGTATAAATTCGGTGCCATCCATTCCAAGTTTGTGAGCGGTTTCAAACAGTTGCTGGAAATGCAGTTTTTGCGCTATGTCCACGACGTAAAGTATTTTTTGGGGATGATATCTTTCCATTCTGTCACGGATGCTGGCGAGATCTCTGGTTGAGTACAGGGTGGTGCCGTCCGCTTTTTGCATCATGTAGGGCGGATATTTGTCGTTTTCAAATTTTACGATTATGGCTCCCTGCTCACCTTCCGTGAATACTCCTTTTGTTTTGCCCTCTTCCAGGATTTTCTGCGCGTCCTCAAGGTACATTTTCTCTCCAAGGTATTCGTCGAATTTTACGTCCAGTTTGTCGTAGATGTGTGTAATTGCCAAAATACTTACTTCTCTCATCCACTCCCAAAGTTTTAGATTTTCTTCGTCGCCTTCTTCCAGTTTTTTGAATTCGGCCCGGCCTTTATCTACCATTGTTGGGTCTTTTTCGGCTTCGTCGTGAAAGCGAACGTATAGTTTTAACAGTTCATTAAGCGGATCTTTTTTTACGATTTCTTCGTCGCCCCAGTTTTTGTATGCGTAAAGGAGTTTTCCGAACTGGGTTCCCCAGTCTCCAAGCCAGTTTAATGATACGACCTCGTAGCCTGCGGCGCGGTGCAGATCGGCCAGGGCCTGGCCCAAAATGGTTGACAGCAGATGGTGAATTCCGAGTGGTTTGGCAATGTTCGGGGATGAGTATTCGACGAGCACTTTTTGGCCTTCTCCAATGTTTAGTCGGCCAAATTTGCCTTTTTGGGTGAGGATTTCTTCAAGTCGGCTTTGCAGGCAGCTTTGTGAGAGATGAAAATTAATAAAACCGGGACCGGCCGTGTCTATTCTTTCAACAAAATCCGGCAGCGGCGCGGCCTGAATAAGGCTATGTGCCAGCTCCACCGGCGCGCGGTTCAGGATTTTCCCAAGACGCATGGCGATATTGGTGGAATAGTCGCCGTGATCGGGATCGGCGGGGATTTCTATTTCAATTTCACCTTTAAGGTGGTCTTCGGGGATACCTATGTTTTTGGCTGCGCTTTGCACAAAATCCTCCAGTTTCTTTCTTATTGACGGTTCAGTGGTGGCCGGGCCGGTCTGCACCGCGCCACCTTCCGCATCATAAGAAGATTCATCCCCCAAAGGATTGTCCAGGCTGTACTGCCTTTCTTTTTCAGACACATATTCCAGGTCCACTTCCCTGTTATCGCAATTGAGCATGAAAATGGATGGATCTCCCCCACCGCAATATTTGTTGATTACCGACGCAAACTGGTCCGGCAGTTTCGTAAAATCTTCCCTGGACTGGTTGCCCACATCAATCAGCCAAAAAACGGCGTTTTCGGTTTTTTCGGTCACATTGAAGTCGCGGGCTTTTTTGCCTTTTGAGGGGGTGATAAAGTCGAGCTGCAGATCTTTTTCCATCAGATCCAGATCCTCACACGAAAGCGGCACCATGTATTTTATACTAAGGTAATGGGCGAGTGCATAGAGATTGTTTTTGCCTTCCCGGATGTTGCCGCGTTTGATTTTGCGGGCCGTGCTTTCCAGCAGCTGGGTTTCGGGCAGTATTTGCCCGTCCACCTGCGTTTTTTTAATCAGCTCGTTTACATATTTAAACTTGTCATCATTTTTCCATTCTGATTTTTTTTGGGCCCATGCGCCGCACAGGAGTTGCATGGCGGGCGAGCTTTTTCTGTTATTTTTCAGGTTTCTAAAAACCAATACAGCCACCTGTATTCCGGGAATTTTATCGCAAACAACGGAAGATATTTTGAATTTCATAATTTTCGTTAATTGGGTCTTTTCCAATATATATTACCGCCCCGATCGAGGCAAATAAGGTACTTTTATCATATATTTCGCGGGCTTTGTCAATGAAAAGTGGCTTTCATTCGTGGTTTATGGGCTGCCAAAAGCTCTTTTTTTTGGTATAATGTAAAGATTAAAAAATAAAAATTAAAACAAACATATTATGAAAAAACAACTTGCACAGCACATTGCGCTTCTAACTCTGACCATTGTGGCTTTGATAATCGCTCTTCCAATGGTTCGGGCGCAGGGTGATCTGATTCCCGAAAGTTCAACCGTGGCCGCCGCCGATACGGAGGTTCCTTCCGATGTTGAAAATGTAAAAGCGACAGCCGGCAATGAAAAGGTTACTCTCACCTGGGATGTCGCCACCGATAATGAGATGGTGAAAGGTTATAAGGTTTATTACGGCACAATACCGGTAACGGAGCCCGGCCAGGAATATGATCTTGGCGCTATAGACACCGGCAATAAGATTTCTTACGATGTTACGGGCCTTACAAACGGTACGACTTATTATTTTACTGTTACCGCGTACGACGCATCGGCCAACGAAAGTGAAAATTATAGCGTAGAGGTCAGCGCCACGCCGCTTTTTGGATCCGCCGAGAATGAAGCTCCTAAAGTGGTAAGCGCGCAGGCTCAGGATAGATCAACGGTTCTTGTTACATTTTCCGAGGCCGTGAATCTGCCGGTTGAACCGCAGACCGCCTTTACAATTGTTGAAGACGGGACCGGCACTCCGCTGGAAGTCCTTTCCGTGTCGATGGATATTAATGACGAAAGCAATCAGACGGTTGTTCTTACCACCGCCAATCAGAAGGCCGATCAGACCTATATTGTTACCGCCGGGATTCAGATTACGGATTTTGATGGAAGTCCGGTTGAAAGCGGCACATCGGATACGGCAGTGTTTACGGGCACGGATGTAGAGACGGCACTTCTTGCAGCCGCGCCGGAGGCCGATATTTTAGGGCCGGAGCTTGTTTCGATCAACGCCCCCGATGTCACAACCGTTGTGGTTAACTTTAACGAACCGGTTGTGCTCGCGCCGGATGCCACCCAGAATTTTGTGATCACGGAGGAGGCTGATTCAAATAAAACACTTACAGTTAAATCCGCTTCTTTAAGCGATGATGGGATGACTGTTACTCTTACCACCGATCCGCAGCAGGCAATCAGTTACTTCTTAATCGTTCTGGATGTTACCGATTCAGTGGGTAATTTGATGGATGTCGCCAATAATGCGGCTGCGTTCAGCGGCTACGACAGCGGGGAGGTTTTGCCTCCCGCCGAGCCGGAAGCACCCGCGGAGCCTGCGGCACCCGCGGAGCCCTCCGCCGATCTTACGGCGCCTGAAGATGTTACCAATCTTGTCGCAAAATTGCTTTCCGATATGATCGTGCAGCTTAACTGGACATCAAGTCTTAATTCGGCGGGAGATCTTGCCAATTATGTTCTTTATTCAAGCCTTGATGGCATGACTTATAGTGACGGCGTGCTTGTGGATACCGATGTTTCCAGTCAGGATCTTAGCGGTTTAACTGCAGGCATGACGCATTATTTTAAGCTTGTTGCCGTTGATACCGCGGGAAATGAAAGCGTTGGCGCGGAGGCTTCTCTGTATCTTCCCTCCACCGGACCGGAGCTGCTACTTTTACTTGGCGGATCTTTGGGAGCCGGAAGGTTCTTTACGCGCAGGAAAAAGGCGCGTGGTGCGAAGGCCGGCCGCAGGGCTATAACCTAAAGTTCCCAGAGAGCACCTACATTGTCCGATTTAACGGCCTCTTTATCCAGTATTCTCTTTAGCTGTATTCGCAGTTTCCGTAGTGCTTCTCTCTGTATCTGTCTTATCCTTTCCCGACATACACCAAATTGTTTACCGGCTTCGTCCAGAGAATGTTTCTCATATCCGTTAAATCCAAAACGCATTTCAATAATGGTTTTCTCCCTTTCAGTCAGTCCGCCTAAAATTTCGCCAATAATCCGCTTCGTATGTTCTCTATGCAGGGCCACGTCCGCCGGAACATTTTTTTGGTCCGGCAGGCATTCACTAAGAGAATGCTCATTTGACTCATTGCCAATTGGGCCAATTGGCGAGTCCAGCGATACTGTTTTCAGGTCCGGCTCCAGAGCGACTTTTATCTTTTCCGCGGATAATCCTGTTGCTTTTTCAATGTCCCCAATGGCGGGATTTGGATTGCCTAGCGCATACAATTTTCTAACGGCTTTATTAACGCTAATACGGTTATCGCGTCTATGAATGGGTATTCTGATGGTTTCGCCCGTGTTGGCAATGGCTTTCTGAATATGGCTGCGAATCCACCAGTATGCGTATGTGGCAAAGCGATTGCCCCGCGTATGGTCGAATTTTCTGGCTGCGGTTTCCAGTCCAAAGGCCCCCTCTTTAATCAGATCGGTCATTGAGATCCCTTTGTTTCTGTATTTATAAACCAGGCGGCGCACGAATCTCATGTTGCGCAAGACGAACTCGTCGATTGCGGTTTCGTCTCCGGCATCTTTTCTTTTGGCCAGTTCGATCTCTTCCTCGCGGGTCATGCAATTATATTTTTGCAGATCCCTGAAAAGAGCATCCTCGCTTGTTGAAGCCATGGGCGGAAGTGTTTCACTTGGCTGATATGTTGAATTTCTGTTCATTTGGGTTTTATTGCGGTTGGTTATTGCATTTCAGCATGCGATCTTTAGCATGTTTCGGCTTGGACGTCAATCTATGGGTGGCTCATGAATAACTTTGGGCAAATTAAAGCATGTGGTTTAAGCTTGTCTTAGCTTAAAACTAACCAAAACCACATGCAAAAAAATCATCTCAGAAAAATGTTCAGATTGGAAGGGTATATTCTGGATAAAATCGAATATGGGGACAGTAAGACTTTTCTCCGCTGCCACCTGCAA
>JAHJEW010000103.1 GCA_018825335.1 Patescibacteria group bacterium
ACCCGCATGAATTACCCCTTCAACCGGGCCATCATGGAAGAAATAAAAACACTTATTGAAAGCTAACCCAATCCAATAATGGACGATACGCAGGATAAAAACATAGACCTGGACAATTTACAGAAAGAGCTTGAACAAACAAAGCAAAAGTTGGATGAGATGACCGCGATAAGCCAACGAGCCCTGGCCGACCTGCAAAACTTCAAAAGACGAAACGAGGAGGAAAAAGCCGTTTTCATCGCATTTGCAAACGCGGCCCTCTTTACGGAACTTCTCCCCTCCATAGAAAACATCCACCGCACGCTGGATCACGAAACCAAAGACGAAGAATGGATAAAGGGAGCAGAGCAGACCATGAAGCAAATCCTGCAAATCTGCGAAAAAGCGGGCCTGAACGAAATACCCGCAAAAATCGGCGACTCGTTCGATCCAAACATTCATGAAGCGCTCCTTACCGCCCCCGGACCCAAAGACCAGATCCTGGAAGTACTGGAGAAAGGCTACACTCTGGAAAACCGCGTCATAAAACCCGCCCGCGTAAAAGTCGGGAACGGTGAACCGGAAACACATGCAAGCCCTTGACTCAGCTTGTCTGGCACTCTATAATTTCGAGTGCTAATTCATTATTAGCTATGATCAAACAATAAATTAATTTCACATGAGTAAAATTATCGGAATAGATTTAGGAACAACCAACTCCTGCGTAGCAGTAATGGAAGGAACGGACGCGGTGGTAATCCCGAATTCTGAAGGACAACGCACAACACCATCAATAGTCGCGATTAAGGGCGATTCGCGCCTGATAGGCGTGGCCGCCAAGGCCCAGTCCGTAACCAACGCCGAAAACACCATTTTTTCCGCAAAAAGATTCATTGGAAGACAATTCAAAGAATCCAAAACGGACACCGCGCGCATGCCATACAAAGTGGTTGAAGGAAAAAACGGCGAAGCGGAAATAATACTTAACGAAAAGCAGCACCGTCCAGCGGAAATATCATCAATGGTACTGCAAAAACTGAAGGCCGACGCCGAGGCGTATCTGGGCACACCCGTAACCGAAGCCGTTATTACCGTACCGGCCTATTTTAACGATTCACAAAGACAGGCCACTAAAGACGCCGGCAAAATAGCCGGTCTTGACGTAAAACGAATTATTAACGAACCAACGGCGGCGGCACTCGCCTACGGACTGGACAAACACAAAGGCGAAGACAAAAAAATAGCCGTTTTCGACCTTGGAGGCGGAACCTTTGACATTTCCGTACTGGAACTGGGAGAAGGTGTATTTGAAGTAATGTCCACAAACGGAGACACTCAGCTTGGCGGGGACGACTTCGACCAGGCGATTGTGGGATGGCTTTTGGAGCAGTACAAAAAAGAAAACGGCGGTGATCTCTCCGGTGACAAAGCGGCCCTGCAAAGACTTCGCGACGCGGCGGAAAAAGCAAAAATCGAACTTTCCTCCGTACACGAAACAGAAATAAACCTTCCTTTTATTTCAATGGATCAGGGCGGCAGCGCCAAGCACTTCGTAGCCAAACTCACCCGCGCCAAAATGGAAGATCTGATTGCCTCGCACGTGGAAAAAATCGTGGAACCATGCAAAAAAGCTATTGAAGACTCCAAAATATACTTCTCCGACCTGGACGAGGTCATTTTGGTTGGCGGATCAACCCGCATCCCATACGTACAGAACAAAGTAAAAGAAATTTTTGGCAGAGAGCCGCACCGCGGCCTAAATCCGGACGAAGTCGTGGCCCTTGGCGCCGCAATTCAGGGAGGAGTACTGCAGGGCAACATTAAAGACGTAATTCTGCTGGACGTCACTCCCCTTTCTCTTGGCATAGAAACACTGGGTGGAGTCGCTACCAAAGTAATAGAGCGCAACACAACAATCCCGACAACCAAATCCCAGGTATTTTCAACTGCAGCCGACAATCAGCCAAGCGTTGAAATCCATATAACACAGGGAGAAAGACCAATGTCCGCCGACAATAAATCTCTGGGACGATTCATACTTGACGGACTCCCACCTGCGCCGCGCGGCATCCCGCAAATAGAAGTAAGTTTCGACCTTGACGCCAACGGCATCCTTAACGTCAAAGCCACGGACAAAGGAACCGGCAAATCACAGCATATTACCATAACCGGCTCCGGCAACATGAGCGATGATGAAATCGAAAAAATGCGGCAGGAAGCGGAAAAAAACGCCGAAGAAGACAAGAAAAAGAAAGAACAGGTCGAAATCCGCAACAATGCGGAAAGTCTTGTGCTTCAGTGCGAACGCACATTAAAAGACGCCGGAGACAAAGTCTCGGAAGACATAAAGAAACCCGTTCAGGAAAAAGTGGAAGCACTCAAGAAACTCCTGGCCGAGGAAAGCGCGTCGCTCGACGACATCAAGAAAGCCCACGAAGAGTTGTCCACTGAAATCCAGAAAGTCGGCGCCGCCATGTACCAAAGCGCCCAGCAAACAGAACAGGCTTCCGCCGAACCAAAAACCGAAGAAGCGGAAGACGTTAAAGTAAAAGACAAAGACAAACCGGTCGAAGGCGAAGTGGTGGATAAAGACGAAAAATAACACTCCACATTGGCGGCGGATGTTCAGGGTTTTGTTATTTTCCTAAGAACATCCGCGACTTCACGCATTTTTTTGGCGGAAATTTTTGCAACAATTTTTTTAATGATCGATTTTCGGACCGACACAATTTTGCCAACCCTGACATATGAAATAACGGGAATCCGCCCTTTAACAAGATCCCCGGGAGACACCTTAACCTCATTTATACCGGATGACCTGCTGGTAATGCCGCAAAGAATAATATCTTCACCCTGAAAAGATTCGTTGGAAACAACAAGAGCCGGCCGCAGCTTAAAACGCGAAAAATCCGAATAAGGAAAAGGTACCAGAACAATATTGCCATGCTCAAGCTGGATCATCCTTTCTTATTATAAAATTCGTCATATATATCATCTTCCTTATTAGCCCACAGCTCGGCAAAACTCTTTTCCGAAAGAAGATGAAAATTGTTCATTTCTTGTTCCGCGGAAGCATAAACCACAAAAGGTATACCTTTACCGGCAACAACCCTCTTAAGATACATTTTAATCGCAGTACTCATATCAATCCCAAGCTTATCAAATATTTTTTTGGCTTCATTTTTTGTATTTTCATCGATTCTGATCTGTATTGTAGTCATAAGTAATTAACAATTGATAATGTGAAAATAAATAAATCTTAAACAAAGGATAGTTCACCCGTAATGACAATGTCAATACACATTAAGAAGCAGCCCTTGTAATTCCGGCAACAAAACAAGTAGATTAAATCTACTTTAATCAAACATAATGCAAACTCTCTTTTTCGATCTGGACGACACCATACTTAGGTACGATTCGGTTGCGGACAGAGCCTGGGAGGAAGCCTGCGAAAAATACATTAAATATTTTTCACGGATTTCAACAAAAGAGCTGAAAGAAGCCATTCTTGAATCAAGCACATGGTACTGGTCCGATCCGGTCCGGCACCAAAAAGGCAGATTGAACCTTAAAAAAGCCCGACGCGACGTGGTAAAAGCGACTTTTCAAAAACTCAAAGAAAACAATCTTAAAAGCAACCCAACGGAAATATCCAATGAAATCGCCGATCACTTCAGCGTAAGACGCGAAGAATTAATGGAACCTTTTCCACGCGCCATAGAAACTTTGCAAACCCTTAAAAAAAGAGGCACGCGCATGGCCCTGCTCACCAATGGAGAAAAACAAAGCCAACAAAACAAAATCGACCGCTATGATCTGGAAAAATATTTTGACATAATTCTGATTGAAGGCGCTCTGGGGTTCGGCAAACCGGATGAACGGGTGTTTAAAAAAGCCCTAAGCCATTTCAAAATTAAACCGTCCGAGGCCCAAATGATAGGAGACAACCTGGAAGCCGACATTTACGGCGCGCAGCAACTTGGGATCAAAGCCGTCTGGAACGACTGGGCCCGCGCGGGCCTCCCCCAGAGCGCCCCCGCCGTGCCGGACAGAACGATTTCACGAATCGCGGAACTTATTTAGAAAATATCCTGCGGCCAAGGCCGCAGGATTAAAAATTTTCTATTCAATCTCGTAAGTCACGCTTACCGTAACATTAACCTGTTCACTGCCGGGCTCGATTGACGGAGCAACAGCCGCTTCCATCGTCAAAGCACCACCATAAGCCCTATCGTAAACCGGAACAGGAGGGTACGCTCCGGACTCGCTGAAAGTAACAACCCTGCCAAGTTTCACACCCGCATCTTTCGCCATTTCTTCGGCCTTTTCACGCGCATCCTTAAAAGCATCTGAACGTGCCTGTGCGCGCAGCTCACCGTCATCATCAATTTCAAAAGAAAGCTGGCCAGTCTGGTTCACACCAGCTTTCACCGCGCCGTCAAGGACATCCTCAACCTTTGTAAGATCGCGAACTTTTACGCGGACATTCTGATTGAGCGAATAGCCCACAATTTGCGGCTTGCCGCCATCCTGCGGATAACGATAATCGGGATTCAGCCAATAATTTGTTGTTTTAATATCATCTTCGGAAATTCCAAGCCCTTTCAACAATTTTACAACATTATTCATCTGCTCATTTCCGCGGGAAGTCACATCCTTAACCGTTTTTCCCTGCGTAACTACTGCAAGATTAACAAGCGCCATGTCCGGTTTGGCAGTAAGCTCGCCCTCACCCGTAACAGTTATCTCACGAGCATAGGGCTGCTGCGTAACCTGAAACTTAATATCCCCGAATGGAGAGGGTTTTACCATAACCCAAAGAAGAAATACGGAAAAAACAATAAAGAAAATGCCCGCTCCGATATAACGAAAATATTTTGCTTTGAATTGCATAAAAAAAAAATTAATAAATGTTAACTATTTATGCTAATATTACCACGAAAAATTAATTACACATCCGCGCACTTAACCGCGCGGACAAATTTATTCCATAAACATATCGCCCATGCAAACATCATTATTTCTGGCGCAGGTCTTTGGCCTTGCGTACACGATAATCGGTCTTGGAATTATTTTTAACAACAAACACTACACAAAGATGATCGAAGAGCTGCGCACATCTGCACACTATTCGTACCTTGGTGGCGTGGCGGCATTTGTTGTTGGATTCGCAATAATCACCTATCACAACATCTGGATCAGCGGATGGGAAGTTATAATTACAATCCTGGGATGGGCAGCCCTTATAAAGGGAATTCTACTACTTGCGCTCCCTCAATATATAATTGACCTTTCAATTAAAATTACCAAAACAAAGAACCTGCTGACAGCATTTGGAGGACTTGCACTGATCATAGGATTGGTTCTGGTTTATTTCGGATTCTTCGCCTAGGTTAAAACGTTCACCACCGCTACTGCAAACATCAAAACCGATGTCAGAAAGCCGAAAGCGGACAGTACCGGAAAATTACCAATATTAAGAGGCATCCTAAAGGGGCGCCTCTTTTTTATAGTCCAGCGCAAAATAATCGCAGCGAGATTAACAAACGCAAAAATAACAAATAAAGAAACATTTGCAAGATTGGCAACAAGCTCAATGTTGCCGAGCAAAGAAAAAACGACCGTCAATAAAAAAGCAATAATAACAGCAATATAGGGAGTTCTTCTGCGGGGATGGACCTTTGAAAGTGCATAGGGCAAGAAACTCTGCATGGCCATCCCATACATCATGCGGGATACCGCAACGAGCGATAATAAAATAGTATTCGAAGTGGAAAAAAGAGCTATTACCGCAATAAGTCCGAATGCAGCCGGGCCAAGGGCCGCCGCGGCCACGTCCGCGAGCGGCCCGGAAGAAGCCGCTAATTTTCCGTACGGAAGAATACTCACAGCAGAAATCGCGACCAGAATATAAACAACCGACGTAATAAGAATGGAAAGCAAAAGGGCGCGCGGGATTGTTTTATCGGGATTTTTGGTTTCTTCCCTAAGTTTAATTATCGTTTCAAAACCCATGTACGCAAAAAAGACGAGAGCGCCCGCCTGCACAACTCCTGTAAAACCATGCGGCATTTCCATCAAATCAACACTCCCCCATTTGGACATGCCCAAAACTATAATCAATATAAGCCCCAAAAACTCGGTAAAAGTAGCGATAGTATTAAATCTACTACTCAATTTAATACCAAAATAATTAATCATACTCATCGCACCAATTATCAACATCGCCGCCAACAAATAATCAATTCCAACAATAGCAATAAAATAACCTGCAAATCCCAATGCCACGGTGGCGGCGCTTACCACCATCGAAAAAATCATCAAAAGTGCCATAACCAACGCGAACCTATGACCAAACGCGGCCTTATAATAATCAAACTCTCCGCTGTCCCCCTTAAAAAAAGAAGACAATTCCGCGTAGCTGAATCCGGTAAAAGTCGCAACCACCGCCCCGAATACAAAGGAAAGCCACGTTGCGCTTCCGGCCTCGCCCGCCGCAATACCGATCAATGCGTAAATACCGGCCCCAAGAATAATCCCAACCCCCGCAACCGTAACATCAAACAAAGAGAGTTCACGCTTCAATTTATAAACTTCCGGCACATTTTTTAAACCATCCATGCGATTTCGTATATGAAATTAATAAATTTGTACTATAATAAGCCACAATAAATCCCCGGTCAATTTACCGTGGAGAGATGGCCGAGTGGTTGAAGGCGCCGCTCTCGAAAAGCGGTAAGCCCGCAAGGGCTTCGTGGGTTCGAATCCCACTCTCTCCGCCAGAGAATAGCGGAAACAGTAACACGAGTGGAGCGCAAGCGAAACTAAGCACAAGTTACAAAACACAAAAACAAACCCATGAAAGGTCATAGCACTATATATCCCGCAATTGCCCCTCCACCGCCGGAAAAGA
>JAHJEW010000104.1 GCA_018825335.1 Patescibacteria group bacterium
ATGGTCGGGGTGACAGGACTTGAACCTGCGGCCTCATGCACCCCATGCATGCGCGCTAGCCAACTGCGCCACACCCCGACGTCGTTGCCCCTTTATTGTGGGGATTTATTTTTGGTGGACTGATTTGAATTATACAGTTATTTCGTGATTGTTTTCCAGTGTGGGGATTAAGGCGGCAGGCTGCGGGGCTTGCTGTGCGGCGGATTGCTTTGAAATGTCCTGTTGTTGGCGGGAGGCGGTGAACTGTTTTAGCGACGCGTCGACCAGCCTGCCGCCGATGAAATGTGCCATGGCGTATGTTTTCGGTTTTTTTTGGCCGTTTTGCAATAGGTTGATTTCGTTGCGCCAGGTGTCGGTGATTAAAACCCGTTTACCTTTAATCGGCGTATCGGTCAAAACATGGGCGTGGCCAAAGATGAAGATTTCGTTGCCGGGATTGGATTTTATGATTTTTCCCGTCCAGGCTTTGAGCAGTTTTTCATCGTCGACAAAATTGAAACCGAATTTCAGAAGGTGTTTTAAAAATCTTAAATAGGGAACGTGATAAGTGGGGTCGAGAGGGTGCGCTATCGGATCCAGAAGGAGTGATTTTAAGGCGAGATTCGCGGTTGTTTTTTTGCTCAGGGAATGGAAGGCGGGGTTTTGTTTAAGGGCAAGCGGTTTCGGGTAAAAACATTCTTCTCTGGGGAACTGTTTTTTTAGTCTGAGCAGATGAGAAAAACAGGCACCGGCGCCCCAGGACAGATTTAAAATTTTTAGTCCGCGATAGTTGATGACGGGTTTTTTCCGGTTAATGGCAAAAAAGGGATCTTCAAGATGGCCGTGCTCCGCGTGCAGCTTGTGATTTTTGTAGCTGAAGCCGAAGCTGACGCGCTTTTTGCCGCCAAGACGGGCCTGAAGTTTTTCCTGCAGGGCCGGCCAGATCAGGTCGGCGTCGTGATTGCCGATTACAAAATGAATGCGGCTGCCATGATGGTGCAGGAATTTTTTCAGCGCGCGGAAAACCACGGGGTGCGCGTTCATTACCTGATCCAGTTTCCAGAGAGAAATTCTTTCGGTGATGTACCGCGGATGTTCGTCCTGATAAGGCATTTTAAGAAAGTCGAAAGTGTCGCCGTTTAATACGAGAGTGACTTTTTGATCTTTGTCCGGGAAGTCAACATCATTCTTGATCGATTCCAGAAATTCGGCAAGTACAAGGTCGTCGGAGAAGTCGTCGGTGACGCCGCCGCCGCCCATTTCTATGTCGCTTATAAAGTAGATTTTTTCGTTCATAATTTGTTTTTTACAATTATCACGTTCTGTACTTTTTCCATTTCCGGATAGTATTTGTTTCCGATCATCAGGCCAGTGGAGGTGCCGCCATCCAGATTTAACACGGAATTCAGGCCGAGGGAATGCAGAAATGGATCGTCTTTAAGCAGGTGAGAAAAATAGTACAGCGAAATAGAGTTGTCAAAGTTGAGAATGCTTTGTTTGAGGATGATAACTATGATATTTCCGTCTTTATCCAGCCCGACGGCCGTTCTTCCGGCGGCTATCTGTGTGTCACTTTCTATTTGAGGGTCGCCGTTTTTGTCCAGGAGGACGGGGCCGCTTTGGATTGCGAAGTCTAAGGCGGGTTCAGCGGAGTCGGGGGTGGATGACAGCAGTCGCGCTTTTCCCGTGCGGTCAATCGCAAATATGCCGTTCAGCAGTTCGGCGCGGACGTACCTGTTTTTTTCTTCGGAGTTGCTGATCAGGAGGCCCGTGGGTTTGAAGTCTTCCGTGAAAAATTGTCCGTTGAATGTCAGCAGAGAGTTTTGTTCGTTGTGGATTTCTTTAATGGTTTTGGCGGTGTCCTTGTTTTCGTTTTGATAAATTGAAAAGCGGAATTTTGTCGGATCGATTTTAGCGAGTTGCAGTAATTTGCCGTCGGCATTGATTTCGGCAAAAGAGAGCCCCGGTCTGATTTCTTCCCACTGCGTTTGAATGGACTGGACGATTTTTTGACCGGTGTTTTTTTGAATAGATGCGGGAGTATTGGAACATCCGCCGAATATCGCGGTAATCATCATCGTGATAACAAAAAAACGGGATGGATTTTTACGGGAATAACTCATATTTTGGAAAGGGATTTGACTATATTGTTGCCTCTTTTGCAGGGTCGGTCGCGGGTAATTCATCGGTGGGAGGTGAGGAGGGTGGTACGATTTCGGGCCCGGGAGGCGGGTTTATCAAGGCTTTTATATTTATACTTTCTTCCGCGGTGTATCCAAAAATGTCCGTTACTTTGGCCGTGATAGTGTGTTTTGTTCCATCTTTTTCCAGTTTTGGCAGGCGGATGATGCCGGTATATGGTTCCTGCGTGGAAGAGAATTTGAATTGGCTATCAAGATAGAATTCCACTTTTTCCAGGGTATTCGCGGCGATTATATCTATGTTTACGGTAATATTGGAGCCGATTTGAACCATTGTTCCGTTTGCGGGTGAACTTATGGTTATTTGAGGGGCGTCGTCGGCATTGTTTTTTGTGCAAAGTTCAGATTCCTGCGACGGCGGGTTTCCGAAAACAATGTCGGTGGACGGTCCGTCGGGACCGGTGGCGGAAAGGAAACTATCCGTATTTTCGGCCAGCCAGGCGTTAACTCCTTCCTGCCATGTGTTGATTGGAGCGATTGCTTTGAGTGTAAGAAAATTAATATCTTTTACGAATTTTGGCGGGCAATACTCGTTGGCGAGTTTCATGTTCCTGGTGTCGAGGGGAATTTGACTTATGCTGTCATCGATTTCCGTTGGAACGGAGAAGCTGGCAAAAACTTCTTCAACGATCTGGTTGGGCGGGGTGTTGGGTCCGGGAAGTTTTCCGGTTAGGCGCGATACACTTTTGGTGGTAATTCCTTCCGGAGCGCTGAAGTCCTGTGAAGGGTTGTTTCCAAGCGCCGCAGTCATGAATTTTTTCCAGATGGGCGCGGAATTTGAGTATCCGCTGGCGTTTTGGGCCGGGTAGCCGTCTTTGGAACTGTTATTGCCGCTCCATACGGCCGTTACGATGCCCGGGGTGTATCCTATTGTCCAGAGATCCCATGGGCGAGGTTTGTCGTCCTTGCGGATGTTGCTGGTGCCGGTTTTGGCGGCGGTAACCTGTCCGGAGATAACCAGATTTTCTCCCAGCCCGACGCTTTTATCGGACAGGATGTTGTTTATCAGGTAGGCGATTTGCGGGTCCAGGACTTCTTTTCCTTCGTCGGGCTTATTTTCTTCAAGTAAGTCTCCCGCGGAATTTTCCACTTTAATAATACCGACCGGTTCGTGGAGTATGCCGCCGCTTGCGAATACACCGAAGGCGGTGGCCATGTCCAGAGGTCTTGTTTCCGCGGTTCCGAGCGCGAGCGAGGAGCCGTATTCCCTGTCGGGATCCAAGAAGTGGAGGCCCATGCGCTGTGCGAGTTCTATAATCGGGCCCTGTTCTCCGGCCAGAAAGAAAGTTTTTATTGCGGGGATATTGCGTGACTGCCCAAGCGCTCTACGTATGCTTATCGGTCCAAGAAATTTGCCGTCGTAGTTGTTTGGCCAGTCGTCGCCGAAACGGGTTTTAACGTCGAAAATAACCGAGGCCGGCGCGTACCTATTATAAAAAGCCTGCGCATAAACAATAGGTTTGAAAGAAGATCCCGGCTGACGATACTGCGTTACAATATTGACAGCGCCGTCTATATCCTGCGAAAAGTAGTCTTTTGATCCCACCATAGCCAGAATCTCTCCGGTCTTTGGATCAAGCGAAACAAGCGCCGAATTTTTCACGTTGTAGTTTTCAGTGTTTGTGGCGCCGACTTCTTCCACCGCCTGCGTCGCCGCTTCCTGAAGTTTGGGATCGAGCGTGGTGTAGACCTTAAGTCCGCCCTGCTCCACAATTTCTTTTCCGTATTTATCTTCCAGCTGGCTTAAGATGTAAAACACGAAATGAGGGGCCTTGATCGTTTCCTGATACTTATTGAATTCAATTGTCCGGAGCTCTTTGAGTGACTCTTCTTTTTCCGCAGACGTGATGTATCCCTCTTTTTCCATTGCCTTGAGTACAAGGTCGGTGCGGCCCTGTATGTATATGGAATGCTCTTCGTCGAGCATGGTGTTTTTTCCAATAAGTCCTCTGTCGAATTCGTTATCTTTCAGGTTGCTTTCACTGTGAATGTTGCGCGCGGCTATTTCCGCTGAATCAAGAGTTCTTGTCAGCTCCGAGTAGCGGTGCTGGCCGTATGGATTGTAGTAGGAGGGCGCCTGCGGAAGCGATGCCAGAACGGCGGCCTGCGTTATTGTGAGATCTTTTGCGTGCGTGCCGAAGTAGATTTGCGCGGCTTTTTCTATGCCATAAGCGTTATTGCCGTATGGGATTTTGTTAAGGTAAAGTTCCAAAATTTTCTGTTTGTCGAATTCCTGTTCAAGCCGGATGGCCAGAATCAGTTCCTTGAGTTTTCGGGTGTAGGTTTTTTCAGGGCTTAGGAAAGCGTTTTTTACGTATTGTTGGGTGATGGTCGATCCGCCACCGCTGTTGCTATGTGTTAACTGGCCGAGGACTGCGCGGGCGATGCCCATCGGATCGAATCCGGGATGTGTCCAGAATTTATCGTCCTCGATTGCGACGGTCGCGTTGATGAGAGGGGTGGAGATTTGATCGAAAGTAACATATTCCCGGTTTTCCCCGCCATGTTTTGTGTAAAGGACGTTGCCTTCGCGGTCGTATATTGTGGTTGATTGGGCGATGGCCAGTTTGTCCAGATCTTTAACGTCGGGCAGGCCTATTGAAAGAACCGCAATGGCAAGGCTGATCGCGATTGTCGCCAGTACCAGGAGTCCGAGCAGAGTCAGCCCGCACCAGATGAGGATTTTTTTCCAATCA
>JAHJEW010000105.1 GCA_018825335.1 Patescibacteria group bacterium
GCATGGAGGTTGAAGGTTTCTATATTGAAGGGTCTGTGATCTTTGTCAAATTATCGCTCTTTCAGCGCCCTGCGGATGTCGATGGTCTGGGCGCGTTTTTTCAGTTCGTCGCGGCGGTCGTGCTTTTTTTTGCCCCTGCAGACGCCGATTGTAAGTTTTATGAGGTTTTTAAAAAGGTGGAAATCCAGCGGGACAATGGTTAAACCCTCTGTGTTTAGTTCTTTTTCCAGTTTTGTAATTTCTTTTTTATGCAGGAGGAGTTTTCTTTTTTGGGTCGGGTTATAGTCTTTTTGCTGGTTGGCCGCGTGTTTGTATGGAGAAATGTGGATGCCGCATGTTAAAGCTTCACCTTTTTTGCTGATTTCCACGTAACTTCCTTTCAGGTTTGCGTGACCGCCGCGAACGGATTTTACCTCCGGTCCGGAAAGATGTATGCCCGCTTCAAGTTTGTCCAGAATTTCATAATCGGCAAAAGCTTTTTTGTTTTGAGCCAGGATGCCCGGAGTGCTTTTATGGGCCATAATTACGGCGTGAGGCGATAGATTGTTCTTGGAAACGGAATTGTGGAACGAACGTGATCCAGTCCGCAAATCCAGGCGACGAGTCTTTCCAGGCCGAAGCCGAATCCGCTGTGCGGTACGGATCCGTATTTTCGCAGATCCAGATACCATTTGAAGGCATCCTCCGGCAGTTTGTGTTCGCGGATTCTTTTTAAAAGTTCGTCGTAATCGTCTTCGCGCTGGCTGCCGCCTATGACTTCACCGTAGCCTTCCGGGGCCAGAAGATCGTTGCATAAAGCGCGGGAAGGGTCCTGCGGGTCGCGTTTCATGTAGAAAGCTTTTACTTCCGCGGGATATTTTTCAACAAAAATGGGTTTGTCGTATTTTTTGGTCAGCAGGGTTTCGTCATCCCCTCCAAGATCGTGGTTTTCCTTAATGTCCGAGCCCATTTCGCGCAGTTCGGTAACCACTTCCGCGTGGGTTTTGCGTATAAAAGGGGCTTCAATTTTGGTCAGAGGTTCAATGTTTCTCTCCAGAATTTCCAGCTCTTTCTTATTTTTTTCAAGTACCGATTTTACAATGAAACTGACCAGTTCTTCCTGAATTTTCATGTTTTCTTCGTGCTCAACAAAGGCCGCTTCCGCATCCATCATCCAGAATTCGGTAAGGTGGCGGCGTGTTTTGGATTTTTCCGCGCGGAATACGGGGCCGAAATCGAAAACGCGTCCCAAAGAAAAAATCACGGCTTCCAGGTATAGTTGTCCGGACTGGCTTAAATAGGCTTTCCCAAGGTCGAAATAATCGATCTCAAAAAGTTCGGTGGTGCCTTCGCAGGCATTTGGGGTGAGAATAGGGGCATCGATTTTCGTGAATCCCTCGCCGTTAAGGTATTCGTAAGTCGCGTTGATTATTGTGTTTCTGACTTTTTGCACGGCCCATTCTTTGGCTGATCGAAGCCATAAATGGCGATTGTCCAGAAGAAAGTCAATGCCGTGTTCTTTTTTGGAAATGGGGTATTCATCCTGGCAGAGCTGGACGATTTCGATGTCCGTTATATGAAGTTCAAAAGCGGAGGGGTCTCTTGGATGCTGTGAAACCTGGCCGGTTACTTTAACGGAAGATTCGGCCGTAAGCTTTTCCGCAGCTTCAAGCAGTTTTGGTGATGCGGAGGAAGCTTCGACTATCCCCTGGGCGGTGCCGCTGCCGTCGCGAAGTTGCAGGAAATAAATTTTCCCGCTGCCGCGTTTGTTGTACATCCACCCCTGAATGGTTACTTCTTCGTTGACGTGATTTTTCAGGTCCGATATGCGACTTATCATAGTTTTATTCCAAAAGTAATAAGCATTTCTTTTAACTGAAAGATGGGCAGGCCGATGACGTTATGATAGTCACCATCAATGGTTTTTACAAATTTTCCGGATTCTCCCTCTATTGTAAGGGCTCCGGCCACGCGCAGGACGTCGTCTTTTTTTACTATTTCATCGATTTCTTTTTCTGTGATGTCGCCGAATGTGAGGGTTGTGACGGTGTGGGTGGTTGATTCTTTGGATACTTGTGACGATTTGTCTGTTTGGATTACGGCAAGACCGGTGTGAACGGCAATTTTATTATTGCGGAACCTGCGTATCATCTCTTTCGCGGCGGCCATAGAATGGGGTTTGCCGAGCATCTCATCATCCATACTTCCAAAAGTGTCAGCCCCGATTATTATGGAGTCCGGGTATTTTGGCGCTATGAAACGCGCTTTTTGGAGTGCCAGAAATTTGGCCAGGGTCTCCGGTGTTTTGTACGCGGTCATGTCTTCTTCGTATTCGCTGGCGTGACAATGAAAGGGTATGCCGAGCTCTTTCATGAGCTTTCTGCGCGCGGGTGAAGCTGAAGCTAGTATTATTTGCGGCATTTCCTTAGTTCATGATCATTACCGTATAGTTGAGGAATGTGGCAAAAGCCACCCAGAGAAAATATGGAATGAGTATTATCGTGGCCATGCGTGAAAGCGGCCAAAGCAGATAAATAAGCGCCGCTATCGCTATTTCCAATACTATGCTCTCTATAAAAGCGGCATTTAGCAGGTGCATGCCAAAGAAAAGGAATTCCCAGAGAAAGATCAGGATGGCGTTTAACAGAAAAATAATACTGGCAATGTTTCTGCGGCAAATTTCTTTGTCTTTAAGTTTCAGTGTCCAGATAATCATGGCCGAGGCTGTAATTAGCAGGAAAATTGCTAGCCAGATGATGCCGAATACTTTGTTGGGCGGAGTCCAGGCGGGCAGGCTAAGTGCGCCATACCAGTCCAGGTTTGCTTCGGATAAAAAACCGGTACCGACCGCGGTTACGAAAGCCACTGCGGCGATGATAAAGTATTGAATCATATGTTATTTAATTGTTGGCGTTATTATGCCAAAAGAATCGCTTTTAGTACAGCGACTTGATTTCTTCCGCTGTCAGGTGGCGCCATTTTCCACGGGGGAGGTCGCCGAGTTCTATTCCGGAGAAACGGACTCTTTTGAGTATTTTTATGTTGTAGCCGAGAGCTTCGCACATGCGTCTTATTTGTCTGTTCATGCCCTGGATTATGGTGATGCTGAATTGGTGCGAGCTTATCAGTTTTACTTTTGCCGGAAGAGTTTTGCGGTCGTCCAGCATTATGCCGTTTTGCAGTTTTTCGATGTCGGCTTTGGTGAGCGGTTTATCCACTGTTATCAGATACTGCTTTTCCTGTTTGTTTTCGGATTTTAAAAGTTTGTTTACAATCTCGCCGTCGTTGGTGAGGAGTATTAGTCCGCTTGACTGCACGTCCAGGCGGCCGATGGGGTATATGCGCGTGGGTAGATCGATGTACTCCATTATGTTGTTGTTGTTTTCGGGGTTGGTTGTGGTTATGACGCCATACGGCTTGTGGAAGGCTATATAGATTTTTTCGGCAATTTGGCGGATGAGTTTTCCGTTTACTTTGACTTTGTCTTCACCAGAAACGGTTGCGCCGAGTTCGGCTTTTTTGCCGTTGATTGTAACTTCGCCGTTGGCTATCAGTTTGTCGGCTTGTCGGCGCGAGCAAATCCCCGCCTGGGCGAGGAATTTATTTATGCGGGTTTTTGGCATAAGTTTTTTAGGTGTACTTCGCTGCAGAAAGCGCACTTCGCTTCGCTGCGTGCGTTGGCGGAGAGGGAGGGATTCGAACCCTCGAACGCCTTGCGACGTTACACGCTTTCCAAGCGTGCGCACTAGGCCACTATGCGACCTCTCCATATACGGCCTGACAAGAGTAAGGTTAGTTGGTCTGCATGGCAATAAAAATTTATTGAAAAAGCAGAAGTTTGTTTCTGTGTGAGTGAAAAATTACTCTGCTGCTTTACCGTAAATCCTGTTTTTTTACGGCTTTTTTGATTTCGGCGGTGAAGAGACCGGGGTTTTTGAGCAGGGTGCGCTGGGCGCGGGTGCTAAGCTTCATTTTTACTTTCTTGCCGGTTGTTGGGTCTATAAAAGTTTTTTTTGATACGTTCGGCAGGAATCTGCGGTTGGTTGCGCGCAGTGAGTGGCTGCGGTTGTTGCCTGTTCCCGGCCTTTTTCCCGATAATTGACAGACTTTGGACATAAAATTAGTATAAGGTGGTAGCAGTCTACCATGCTTTCTTCATTTTTCAAGTTTATTTATGGATTTTATTTACCTGATTATTGCGCTTCTGTTTGTGATTACCGTGCATGAATTTTCGCACGCGTGGGTTGCAAATTATTTAGGCGACCCGACAGCGAAACTAGAGGGGCGCGTTTCTTTAAATCCGCTCCGGCATCTGGATCCGATGGGTACGCTGCTGATTTTCCTGATTCAGATTGGCTGGGGGAAGCCGGTTCCGGTGAATCCCTATTATTTTAAGAAGCCCCGGCGGGATGAAGCTTTAACCGCTTTGGCGGGGCCTTTGTCCAATCTGGTAATGGCGATAGTTTTTTCGATTCCTCTTAAGTATTTTGGGCCCGTGTTAGGCCAGATTGCGATTGCCGGAGAACCGTTTTTATACAACATTGCCGGCGCGGTGGTTGATATGAGCATTGTGCTTTTCGCTTTTAACATGATTCCAATCCCTCCGCTGGACGGTTCAAAGTTTGTCCAATTGCTGATTCCAAGGCGTTATGAACATCTATATGAAAACTATTTACGCAAAGGCACAACCTATTTTTTATTGTTCATTTTGCTGGATAGATTCTTTCTTCTTAAAATCTTCGGATTTTCGCTTCTTGGTCAGTTTATCTGGCTGATTTACGGTGCCATAAAAGGCGCAATTTTTCTGGGCATTTAGGTCTTTTATGTTGTGATTCCTTGCCTAATCGCGATTCTCAGTGGTATCTTTAACTGGATGGCACGATCCTTTGTGCGCTCTTTGTAGAGCCAAAAGCTTGATTTTTCATATGGGCCTGTTTATAGTGGTGTCACTCTGGGGTGTTCGTAAGAACACCTTATATACTCTCTCTTCGTAAAGTTTATGGGAGTTTGAGATTTGCTCCCCGTCGTGGCGGGGGCATGAGAACACCCACTTTGGATATTGGGGGCATTAGTATCCTAAGGTTGAACGCCATCCCGGAGACATTCAAATTCGATTCTACTGCGTCAACTGCGAAAATTACTCTCTCGCTGTATTTTTAATACAGCTCGGTCGTAATTTTCTTGTTTCCTTGTAGAATCGGATTTGAATGTCTCCGGAGGTTTAGCGCTTGCGAATCAGGCTTCCCGCAAGTACAAGCAATGGAAAAATTTCCAGACGGCCGAGCAGCATGAGAATCATCAAAGTTATCTTGGAGAAAGCGCTTTGCGCGGCCAGATCCATTGTTTGCAATCCTGCCGTGCCAATCGCTGAAATTACCTGAAAAACGGCATCAAAAAGGCTATTGCCAAATATGAGAAGGATAATTGTTCCAAGAATAATCAGCAGGAGATACGTGAAAAAGAAGATACTGATGTTCAGTAGAGTGGATATGTCTA
>JAHJEW010000106.1 GCA_018825335.1 Patescibacteria group bacterium
GTTAGATATTCTTTAATTCTTTTTCCAGTTCCATTTCCACTCCGCCTTTTTCCTCACTTTCCTTCAATTTAAGGACTAATTTTTTATTTTTTCTGGCTTTGGATTTTATCTCTTCCACCAATTCAGGATTGTTGTCGATGGTGATTTTTATGTACTTTTCAGTCATTTTATTTTGACTTTGAAGTTCCTTATACAAAATTCTCAGGACCTTCTCCGGCAACCACTTGCAGTTCAACAGCAGAAAATTTCTGTTGGCTCGTGTTAACAGAATGTTTTTGCCGACCTCGAGAACAAAGAGATCTACAAGTTTTTTGGGAGCTGCGCTCATAAACAAGGGTTCAAGATATCCCACAATTATATCATTTTTTAGCCGTTTCCGCCACGCCAAAAGACGCGGAGTATTGAGATAAAAGCCCTTAAAAAAAAACGAAATTTATGCTAGAATATACAGATATCGTTGTGTCTTCACGAATCAATCAACGCAAAAATGGCCGATCAAGATCAAAATCCAGCACAGGCTACACAGCCTGAAAAGCAGGCGCCGCAGCCGGACGCCTCGCAGCCACCGGCAGCCGCTGAAGAGCAGACTGAACTCACGCCCATGCAAATTGCACAGGCAGCCGCGCATGCCATTAGAAAAGAAAGGCCCGCGCCGGGAAAACCATTACCTATTGCAGCCCAAAAAGTGCAGGCCGCCGTAAAAACCGGTCCTGCGGAAACTTCAAAAGAAAAACTCGGAAAAATCAATCGCGAATTCAAAGAAAAAGAAACCGCGCGCCGCGCCCGCGAACTTGGCATGGCCTATATTAACATCGCCATTACGCCGATTAACCCGGACCTGCTAAGACTTATCCCTCCGGATGTTGCAAAGACGGCGCTGATTTTACCGTTCTTCCGTCTGGGAAATAAACTTAGGGTAACGGTTGCCGATCCGGAAAACGCCGAAACCAAAAAAGTAATCGAACAACTAAAGCAGGCCGGATTTGCCATCAACGTTAATCTGTCGTCCGACGTCGCACTTTTGGAGGCGATGCGCCTGTACGAATCCGAGCAATATAAAGTGAAAAAAGAAATCACGACAACCCTGGACGAAGAAAAAATAAAAGCATTCGAAAAAGAAATCCAGGACTTAAAATCGCTTGAAAAAAGAATAAAAACCCTCACTTCCGAAGAGGCGGTATACCTCATAAACGTCGGGGCTCTAAAAACCGGCGCCTCCGACATCCATTTTGAGCCCGAAGAACAAACCGTAAGCATGCGCTTTAGAATAGACGGTATTCTGCATAAAATATTTGAAATCGACAAGAAAACATACAGCAACATCGCAAACCAGATCAAATATCAGTGCAAAATGAAACTGAACATCACCAACGAACCGCAGGATGGCAGGTATAGTTTTATTGTAAACGAAAGGAAAATCGACCTTCGTATTTCCGTACTGCCGACCGAATACGGGGAAACGTTTGTCTGTCGATTGCTGGACAGCGAACGTCACACCGCCGAGTTTGAAGAAATGGGATTTAGCGGATCGGCATTGGCACACGTAAAACATATTCTCAATATTAAGAACGGAATGATTCTGATCACGGGTCCCACCGGATCCGGAAAAACAACGACTCTGTACCAGTTTTTGGACAAATTCAACAAGCCGGAAAATAAAGTAATTACACTGGAAGATCCGATTGAATATCACCTTAAAGGTATTTCACAAAGCCAGATTAACGAAAAACGCGGTTACGATTTTGCCAATGGACTGCGTGCAATTCTTCGTCAGGATCCGGACATTGTAATGATAGGTGAAATCCGTGATCTTGAAACGGCTGAAACCTCGGCCCAGGCGGCCCTTACCGGACACGTTCTTTTGAGTACATTGCATACAAACAGCGCAATAGAAGCAATACCGCGGTTAATCAACATTGGCCTGCCGCCTTTCATGGTGGCTCCCGCGCTTGACACCATTATCGCGCAGCGACTGGTTAGAAAATTCTGCCCAAAATGCAGTGAACTTGAGACCGTTGGAGAAGCGAAAAAAGCGGAGCTGGAAAGTAAATTGGAATTTATAAAGAACATTCAGCCTTCTTTAAAACTGGAAATTCCGGAAAAGCTGCCCGTGGCAAAAGGATGCGATGTTTGCAGCCATACCGGATACAAGGGGCGAATCGCGGTGGTGGAAGTTCTGGATGTTGATAACGAAATGAAAAGACTGATTCTGGAAAAAGCCAGTTCCATGAAAATGATAGAGGCCGCGCGTAAAAAAGGTATGCTCACAATGTATGAGGATGGAATTATTAAGGTAATTCAGGGATTAACCAGTCTGACCGAAGTCCACCGCGTAACTGCGATTAACGTATAATTTCAAATCGGCCGTCGGGCAGTTTGCGCACAAGGGCGCGCAGTTCCAGCATACTCAAAATGGCGTTCAGCTCATGCACGGGTAGCCCGCTTTTCTCTAAAATATCCGAAACAAAATGCGCGCCTTTGCCCCGCTGCGCGCCCGTTTCCAGCAGCCCAAGCACTTCGGTCTCTTTATCATTCAAAAGTTCCATCTGGGCGGCGCGGCGGTCCAGCCCCAGATCCTCCATAAGTCCTTCCAAAGAAACAATAGGACGCGCCATATCTTTTTTAATCAGCGAAAGAACGCCGCGCGCCTGCAGGCGGGTAATATCCCCCACCAGCGCGTAAACATCGCGACCCTGATCAAAAGCGTGCCGCGCCGTAATAAGAGCACCGGACTTTTCCTTTGCCTCAATAACAATGGTTGCCTTACATAAGCCCGAAATAATACGGTTGCGCTCAAGAAATCTATATCTGTGCGCGGAGTCGAAACATTCATATTCGGAAAGCAGCGCGCCGCCGCCCGCAATAATATTTTCAGCCAGCCCGGCGTGCGAAGAAGGCGTTACGCGGTCAACTCCGGAGGCCAAAACGGCAATAGTGGGCTTGCCAAGATCAAGGGCCGCCCTGTGCGCCTGAGCGTCCACGCCAAATGCAAGTCCGCTAACAATAACCGCGCCAGCTTCCGCCAGCGCGGAAGAAATATCATAGGCCATTTCCAGGCCATAGCGCGAAGGCAGCCTTGTGCCCACAATCGCGATACACATGGCATCCGCGCACAGGGCGGCTCCCCGCTTATACATCATGCGCGGCGGATCCGGGATCTCCCGCAAAAACGGCGGCAAATCATTAAACCCAAGAGTATCCATAAAACAAAAAAAAGCGGCTAACCCCACTATAGCCGCTTCACATTAACAAAAGATAAATTTTTACATTTTTCCAGCGCTTCTACTCTTCATCACGGTCCATGTAATTGCGGGGCTTCAGCTGCTCCTGAATAACCGCAAATTCTGCTTCGGTTAATTTACCGCTTGTAACATCCAGAAGAGCCTGCTCTAAAATACTTTCTCTGGTTGCGTCAATCATACCTTTTCGATTTAGTTCAACTGTTTTTCTGAGATAGTTTACACTCGCCGGCACCGCATTTTCCCCCGAAACAGGCTCACCCTCCTCATCCCCGGATCTTAGAGTCTCAAGCGTCGCCCGCACTTCGCTCTGTACGGACCTTGGATCAGGTTCCAAAGAATCGTGAAACTCTTTAATCCCTTCGAGCCTGTCATATAAACACCCAAGATCCGCCCATGCCTCTTTCATAACGCGAAGCGCGCCCTTTTTCATAACGGGAGTCCCGGTTGGAGGAAGTTCACTCAAATCTTTAATAGCCAATCTTTCTGCAGCCATAACAAAATGGTTAATAATAAAAGGAAGCGCATTATAAAAGCAATTACGAAAATTGCAAGACTTTCCCGCATTGAAATTTCCCGCGGCTGACCAGCCGGACCCCTTTTTCCTTCGTAACGCGCCCGACAACCTGCGTCTTAATGCCCAAAGCCGTCATACTTTTTTCGATCTTGGCGGACTCATTACTAATAATCAGCATGCCGACGCCCATATTCCAGGTTTTGTAAGCCTCGATGTCCGCCACTTTCCCAAGCCCCTGCAGATCCAGCATCATTTTATGCGGAGGGAAAAGATTATTCAGTTCCGCGCCGTAGCCGCCAAGAACCCGCGTGATATTCCCCGGAATCCCGCCGCCGGTAACGTGTGCAAGCGCCTTAATCGCAACCTTGCGTTTCTCCCCATACCTTCCAAGCAGCTCCAAAAGAGCCGCTGAATAAATTATCGATGGCGCCAGAACGGCTTCCCCCCAGCTTTTTCGCGCATCAAACTTTTTCGCAAACCACTTCGTCCCAAAGTTTTTCCTTAAAATATACCGGACAAGACTAAATCCGTTCGACCTAAAGCCGCGGCTGCGAAGCGCAATAATTTTGTCTCCCGGCCGCACGCTCCGGCCTGTAATAAACCTGGTTTTTCCCACGATCCCGACGGCCGCGGCGTTCCACGAATTACCTTTCATCAGATCCGGCATCTCCGCAATTTCGCCGCCGGGGATGACAACTTTTTGCTGTATGCAAGCCTTCCTAAGCCCATCCATCATCGGGCCGATCGCGTCCGCGGAAACCTTGTTTGTATCAATTGTATTTGTAATGGAAACAGTTTCGGCCCCGACGCAAATCGCGTCATCGGCCACCATAGCCAGAAGATCAAATCCAAGCGTGTCATATTTCTTCATCGCTTCAGCCACCGCGATTTTGGAACCAACCCCGTCGCAATTCTGGATCAGATAAAACTTCCCGAAATCAAGCGCTCCGCTGAATCCCCCGTCCATAACAACCGGCTTGCCAATCAGTCCCTTGCGCGATGGAAAAGTCTTTTTCGCGGCGCCGTAAGCCAGCGCGCTGCAGCGGTCGCCCATACTTATATTCACTCCCGATTCTTTATATGTCGCCATAATAAAATCCAGAAATTAAGGATTATATCCGGCCGCTTTACGATCGCTGACAACACGGCCGCCGTCCAGTTTAATTACCCTTCGCTTAATAAAGTCCACCAGATCTTTGTTGTGTGTGGTCAAAATTACGGTGGTGCCGCTCTCATTGATTTTCAGCAGCAGTTCAATGATTTCAAGCGCCGTGTCCGGATCCAGATTCCCTGTAGGTTCATCCGCGACAATAAGTCCGGGATTATGCACCAGGGCCCGCGCAATCGCAGTACGCTGTTTTTCACCGCCGGAAAGCTGATGGGGAAACTGGTGCTGTTTCTTGCCAAGTCCCACAATTGCAAGAACCTCATGCGCGCGATTCTTCACCTCTTCCCTCTCAAACCCGCAGACTTCCAGCGCGAAAGCCACATTTTCAAAAACATTTTTCTGATTCAAAAGCTTGTAATCCTGAAAAACCACGCCGATTCTGCGGCGGAAATACTGGAGCGCGCGGCCCCGCATATTATTCACCGTGTACCCGTCAATCTTGATATTGCCGGAAACAATCGGCTCCGCGCCGATAAGCGAATAAACCAGCGTCGATTTTCCCGCGCCGGAAGGGCCTATTAAAGTCACAAACTCACCCGCTTTCACATTGAAAGTAACTTTATCCAGAACCTTTGTGTCCCCGTATTTTTTGGTGACGTTTTCAAATTCGATCATGGAAAATCTTAAAACGCCACTACTATAAATGAAAGATACAAAAAGACCAACAGCAAAACCGACAAGCATTGTCGCCCGACAAGCCTTGTCAGCGGTGAAATTCATCATGAACCTCCTTCAGCCGCTTATTGGTAAGATGAGTGTAAATCTGCGTAGTAGTAATCGATGCGTGCCCGAGCATTTCCTGCACGCTGCGAATATCCGCACCGTTAATCAGAAGTTCCGTGGCGAAACTATGCCGCAGCACATGAGGCGTTACTTTTTTGATGATTCCGGCGCGCCGCGCATAGCCGCGCACAAGGTATTGAACCATCACATTACTTAATCTTCGTTTTTCACCCATGGTAATATCATCGCCCTTTTTCCCGCGGCGATAATTCAAAAACAGCGGATTAAAATTGTCATCCCGCGCCGCCAGATATTTTTCAATCGCGCGCGCGGCGCGCCCGGAAAGAAAAACAATGCGAGGCTTTTTGCCCTTGCCGCGGACCATAAACTCCTTTCTTGAAAGATCAACCTGGTCACGGTTCAAACCCGTAAGCTCACTCACGCGCAGACCGGTCGAATATAAAGTTTCCAGAATGGCCGCGTCCCTGATCTTCCGCACCGAATCAGACCCCGCCCCCACCTGGGCAAAAAGCCGCTCCAGCTCCTCGCGGCTCAAATACTCAACAGTCCGCGCCTCAATCTTGCTCAAATCAATCTTCTCCGGAGCCAGCGACTTAAGGTCATTTTTCACGCACCACTTCAAAAAAGCCCGCAGCGCAATAACGTGATAATTCTGCGTCTTGACACTTAGAAGCTGCTTCCCTTTATCATCACTTAAACGATTCAAAAAAAGCCGAAAATCCTGTACCAGATCCAAAGAAATATCGCCAAGCGCCCTGTCCCCGACAAAATCGCAAAATCGCCCCAGATAATGAGTATAATTCTCCAAAGTTTTCCCCGACTGATTCCTGGCGATCTCCGCATGCTCCAAAAACCGCCGCGTCGCTTCTTTAAGTTTCATAACAGCAATTATATCACCTTAAAGGTGGATTTTCATAATTGCAAAAACAGCTATTTTATGTTAAAATTCCAAGATAACTTCTAAAAAAAAATATTCCAAACAAAAATGTCTAAAAGCCAAAAACTTTTCCTCATCGTCGCCGGAGTCGTACTCGCAATCGCTGTTGTGGGCGCGACAATTTACTTTTCCATCAGCGGACAATTATTTAAAGGATCATTCGAAAATATGGCCATTCAGGCACCCATGGTGCCTCTTATTACCGAACAGCCCTCGCAGGAGCCTCTGCCATCGGCGGAAGAAACTACAGCGGAGGCACCGTCGGCTGAAATAGAATCACAGACTCAGTCTGCAACGAAGGAACCGCAGCCAACCCTGGAGATTGGTCCGCAAATCCAAAAGCAAGAATACCAACCTCCAACCGAACCAAAAATATCATGTACAGGCAGCCCGAATCCCGCAAATCCCGGAGACACAATTACGTGGTCTATGAGTTTAAGCGGAATCGATAAACCAATAGAAAACTATTACTGGGAGGGCGATTTACCAATAGGTAAGAATGGAATAACTATCACGGAAGTATACCCCGAACTTGCCGAAATTGTTACCGTAACACCGTCGGTAAAAGTGGTGACGGGACCAAAAATGTTTACTAAAATCCCAGGTACCCCATGCACCGTAACATTCAAAAAACCTTTGCCGGTAGTAACCCCTCAGCCGGAAGAAAAGAAAGTGGCAAAAATGCTTTTATGTGAATTAAATAAAAATACTCTCGATACGGGTAAGCAGGAAAAAGTAGTAGCTACATGCAGCACCAAGGGAAATCCGGACTCTTATCCCTTCATGATACTAAAAGGAACAAAGGTTGATCTTAACCAGATGAATATAGCGGATTTCATAATAACTGTACCGGACGCATACCAGGGCCAACCTTACGGTACAATGACTTTTTCATGGGATGGTACGGGCAAAGATGGCAAGACCTATGTGGAACCGGGACCATATACAATGGTAACCGTCGCCAGAAAAGCCGGTTATGAGGATGATATAATTTTCAACCCTATAACGATAATCACAACACCAACACCAACACCAACACCAACGCCGACACCAACGCCGCCACCAACACCAACGCCGCCACCAACACCAACGCCGACACCAACCCCAACGCCGCCGCCGACACCAACCCCAACCCCAACACCAACGCCGCCGCCGACACCAACCCCAACACCGACGCCAACACCAACGCCAACCCCAACACCGACCCCAATCGCCCAACAGCCGGCCGCGCCTATAGCGCAGCCAAGCAAATGCCCGGGCGTAAACTACCCGACCGACATTGCCGGCCACTGGGCCGAATCATTCATCCGCGCGGCTTACGATGCATGCCTGCTCTCCGGCTACCCGGACGGCACTTTCCACCCCGATCAACCCGTATCCAGAGCCGAATCGGTCAAAATGGTAATGGTGGCTGCCGGAATTCAGCCAAAACAGGGCTGCTACACGCCAAACTGCGGCGCCGGCCAACCAAATAATATTTTCCAGGACATATACGACATGTGGCAGGGCCCGTGGGTACGCGTGGCATCGGATGAAAAAATCGTGGAAGGCTACGGCTTGGGTATATTCGGACCAAACAGAACAATCACCAGGGCGGAGGCAGCCGCTCTCATCGCAAGAGCTTTCGGAGTGCCGCCGCACACTGGCTGCTACACCGCGAACTGCGGCGCCGGTCAGCCGAACAATTTCTTCCTGGACATTGTGGATATGTGGCAGGGCCCATGGATCCGCGCACTTTGGGACAAAGGCTGGATTACCGGCACCGCGCCAAACACATTTGAACCGAACCGCCCAATGACACGCGCCGAACTCACCAAACTAATGATGACCGCCCGCGGCTCAAAATAAACCAAAACCTACAAAGCAATAAAACTGCTCGCTCCAAGCCAGGCCAGATTAAAAATCGCCTTCTGACTTTGAGCGTACACCTTACTCTCAAAAATCATCCCAATCAGCTCATCCTTACTCAAAGAAACCACCGCCACCTTATTATCATAAATCAAAATCTCATGCTCAAACCAAAACTCCTTGGGATTCACATATAAAATTTCCAGTAGCTCCTGCGGAAAATCCTTTGGGCAGTACGACTTCACATAATCAAAAGCTTCCTGACTGGATGGGCAGATAATTCGAGTTTTGATTTTTTTCTCAAATTTCCGTTGCTCATATTTGCTTATAAAATCGCCAAAAAGTTCCGAGACACTCTTCAGATTTGAATACCCGAAAAGCTCACTTTTCGCCGTCAAAGTATCATCCAAAATACTCTTAACTCCCTCCATTCCTTCAAAATATTTAATCTGAGGTTTAAAAGCCAGCGCACTAGTCATGGAAAGAAGCTGCGGCAAAATCCCTCGCGCGTAATCCCTTTTCTCCTCCAGAATATTCACAAGCTTTTGCGGCGGTTCGGCGGAAAAATAACGACCTTTTTCTTTGGCGATGAAACTGACCAGCCCTTTCTTAAGCAGATTTTCCAGCGTATGATAACAATTAACACGCGGCAACTTCGCCCGCCTTGCAATCGCGCTAACAAATCCTCCCCCAAGTTCCAGCAGCGTCAAATAAATTTTACCCTCCGTCTCCGACAAATCCAAAAGCTCAAAATCAGGGAAGATCATTGTATGTTGTAAAATAGTTTCTACAGTAATTATATACCGATAAAAAGCACTA
>JAHJEW010000107.1 GCA_018825335.1 Patescibacteria group bacterium
CCGAACATGAGGCGGGTCTGGGCGTCGATGGCGGGAATCGCACTTAGAAAGATGCTGACGATGGGGATCAGGAGCCACTGGCCGACGAGGGCGATCTGCCCGAGGAGGCCTTTTTTGGGGTTGTACGGGACAAGCGCGATGCTTATTAGCGCGCACATAATAATACCGAGTGAGGCGAAGGTTAGCATATCGCTCATGACGCGCGGGACGTTGTATGCCAGGACTGTTTCGCGAAAGCCGGGGTTTATTATTCCCGGGATGAATCCTGTAAAAGTAATAAGGATCGGGCCGGTTGCCCAGAAGAAGCTGTTTTTCAGGAATTCGTATATTTGATAAATTTTTTGGGGAAGTTTGATGTTGGGGTGATACCAGAGGTTCAGGAAAACAAACGGGAAGTCGCATACTCCCCAGGCCCAGCGGCGTAACTGGTTGTACTGGCTGCGGAATGTTTTCATGTATGTTTCGCTTAGGACTGCGTCCATGTAGACGGGTGAATAGATTGGGACGAGCGTGTGGCGGCCATCGTACACCGCAAAGGCCGTCCAGAACTGGCGGGAGTCTTCCGGGATTACGGACGGGTCCCAGTAGTTCACGTCCAGTACCGTCTGAAAACTCAAAGATCGGCTGGAAAAGCTTTTGTATTTGGATTTTTCCATGCTTTCGGCCATACGCCAGTATGAGCAGGACTGCGCGACCATGCGAATCATCACGGGGACGTCCCAGATGTTGTTGTGGAACAGATGCGTTGGCTGGTAGGCTTTTTCGGTGCGTCTTTCGGTTGTCAGGTATTTGAAAGTCAGTTCGCTGAAGTACTGCGGGTGTACAACCGTGTCGGCGTCGAAGTTGGAGAGGATGATGTTGTCGTATTGGATCGCGTTTTTGTCGATGTATTTTTTTAGTTGTTTGGCGGCGTATGTGGCGTTTGCGCTTTTACCCCTTATTTCGCCCGGAACGTTTTTTGGATGGATTGTTATCATGAAATGGGCGAATTGTGTGCCGAATTCTTGTTCGATTTTTTTTGCGATCTGCATGAAATTTTCTTTATCGGCTTCTTCACCGGCGAGTACCATTATTATCTGTTTGGACGGGAATTTGCTTTGGGCGTATGAGCGAATTGATTCATGAATCAGGCGGTATGATTCTTTGTATGTTACGTACACAATGGCGTGGTATATGTCTTTGGACTTTTTCCAGTCACCTTGTTTTTGCAGGTTCTGGATGCGATTTTGCAGATGCGAAAGTTCAAAATATTTCTTTGGACTGGCTTCTTTATTTGTGCGCTTCATTTCGTAGGCGATTTTTTCGGGAGAGTCGTTAAGGGAAATCATCTTGTTCCAGTTCGTTTTTAGCGCCTGTTTGGAGATATTAAACGATCTGTATAGATTGATTGATAATTTTATTGATCGGAAAAGCCAGACTATCGTGTAGACTATTACGAAAGTCGCGACCCACTGCGGTACGAAAAATGAAAGAACGAGCGGAGTTATAAGGGCGATCCATGCAATGCTGCCGGGTATAAGTTCAAGCAGTCTCCAAAGTTTGTGTTTGCGAATAAGGCTGCTGGTTTTTGCACGGTTGGTGATGCTGAGGGCTGATGTGTTTTCCATGTTATTGCTTGTACCAGTCCATGTTGACCTGCGGGTATTTTTTCATTTCATCCGCCATGATTTTTTTGATCTCTTCAAGTTTTTCTTTCGTTTGCGCCTCGAAGCGGAGGGTCAGATTCGGGCTTGTGTTTGAGCAGCGTACGGCGCCCCAGGCTGTTTCGCCGAAATTTACGCGCACGCCGTCAAGGGTGATACATTCGTGCCGTCTTGTGAAATGTTTTGTTATTTCTTCAACGATCTTGAATTTTTTATCGTCGGGGCAGCTTGTTTTGTATTCAGGCGTGGTGAACATTTTTGGCAGATTTTCGAATTGCTCCGAGAATTTTTTGCCAGACACGGAAAGGATTTCAATAATTTTGCATGCTCCGAAAAAGGCGTCATCAAAGCCATAATAGTCATAGTGATCTTTCCCGAAGAAAAGATGTCCGCTGATTTCACCGGCCAGCGGGGCGCCGATTTCATGCATGCGCGCTTCAATAAATGAATGGCCGGTTTTATTCATAACGGGAACGCCACCCAGTTTTTCGATCTCGTTTATAAGTAATGCGGAAACTTTTACGTCAAAAACGATTCGGCTGCCGGGTTTTTGCGCCAGCAGATCACGCGCGAGTAAAAGTATTAAATAGTCCGCGGAGTAGTGTTTGCCGTTTTCATCGACTATGCCAACGCGGTCTCCGTCGCCGTCGAATCCGATTCCAAGATCGGCTTTTTCCCGTACTACCAGTTTACCGAGATCGTGCATGTTGGCCTGTTCTTCCGGATTTGCCTCGTGGTTCGGGTAGTTGCCGTCAAGGTCGCAGTATAGCTCCGTTACTTCGCAGCAAAGCGCGCGCAGGAGTTCCGGTGCGAATTTTCCTGCTGTGCCGTTTCCGGCGTCCACAACGACTTTTAAAGGTCTTGCGGGTTTAATGCGCGCGCATATGTCTTTTTTGTATGTTTCAAAAATATCTTCTTTGGATGTTAAAACGCCTTTGCCGGTTTCAAAGTCATCGCTTTGAATCAGTTTAAGAATTTCCTGAAGTTCTTCTCCGCAGACCGAATGCGCGCTGCGGCCCACTATTTTAATTCCGTTATACTCTTTCGGATTGTGGCTTGCCGTAATGTTTACGCCGCTGTCCGCGCCGAATTTGCAGACGGCGTAGTACAAAAGAGGAGAAGTTATCAGCCCGGTATCCGTTACATCGATTCCGGTCGATAGTATCCCTTCAAAGAAA
>JAHJEW010000108.1 GCA_018825335.1 Patescibacteria group bacterium
ATATGCAATACTACAATCACGAAAGAAAACAGTGGACCAGAAACAGGATGACGCCTGTTGAATACAGGGATCATCTCTTAGCCCAGGTCGAGGGTTGAGGGTTTCAAAAGTGTCCACTGAATGGGGTACACATCACCACCACTCGCATAATTGAAATTCTCAATTACAGTTTATGCTTAAATTTCTAAAAAAACCGTCCGTTATTGTTGGTTTGATTGTAGTGATTTTGATCGTCGCAGGAATGATCGCTTTTGGCAAAAAAGCGGCTCCTCTCTACCAATTCAGCGCGGCCGAAATAGGAAACGTTATTCAAGAGGTATACGTAACGGGCCGCGTGAAATCCGCGAACAACGTTAATCTCGCTTTTGAAAAAAGCGGTAAAGTTTCGACAGTATATAAAGGAGTAGGAGATATTGTAAACGCAGGACAAGCGTTAGTAACAGTGGAAAGCGCAGATATTGCCGCACAACTTAATCAAGCATTAGCCGAAGTGGATAATTCAAAAGCGCTTCTGGCCGCAGCAAAAGCAAACATGGAAAGTGCGAGTGCCCAATTAAAACAAGCAGAGGTAAATACCGAAATCGAACAAATAAATCTAGATGAACTAAAGAAAGGCACCAGATCGGAAGAAGTAAAAATAGCCCAGACAAAAGCGGACAATGCGGAAAAAGCTGTAACAGATGCGGAAAATAATCTTGAAACCATTACGTTAAAAAATGCAACCGACCTGGACGACGCCTACGCGGACGCTATAACGGACGCTCAGAACGCAGTGAACATAGGGAAAAACTCGCTCCTTACTCTTACCAACATCCAGTACAACTACTTTGCAAGCAACGATCAAAACGGATCGCGCGTCACCGCCGCCAAAGAAATAGCCGTAAAATACATGCTCGGCGTAAGCGGCAGCGGCTACTACATAACCGACGTCATCAGCACATATAGCGGCGGCGCTTATGGCACAGTACAAAACGCTACATCTAATCCAACCCACGAAAACATAGACCAAGGTCTATCTGAAACAATTATCGCCCTACAAAAAGTCAAAGAAGCCTTCGAAACCGTTCCGGTACTTTCAACTCTACCGGCAGCAACCAAAACTGAGCTAAGCACTGAAATAGACACCATTAATACAGAACTCATCTCCGTCTCCGGCAAACAAAATGCCATCGCAACACAAAAAGCTTCCAACGCGGCAAGTTTATCCACCGCCGAGATCAGCCTTACCACAGCCCAAAACAATCTTCTAAGCGCCGAGGACGAGCTAGATCTTAAAAAGGCAGGTGCAACAAAAGAGCAAATCGCCTCCCAACAAGCCCAGGTCAATAAAGCATTAGCAGCCGAAGCCAGCGAAAAAGCCAAGATAAAGCAAACGCAAGCAGCCATCACTTCCAATGAAGCTATGGTCAAAAAAGCGGAAGCTAATGCAAATAACTACAGAGCACAATTGGCAAAATTGAGCATTATAGCCCCAATATCCGGGATCATCACAATACAAGATGCAAAAGTTGGTGAAATAGTTCCGGCCGGTACAACAATTGTTTCACTCATTTCCGAAAATATGTTTGAAATTGAAGCAAACGTGCCAGAAGCCGATATTGCCAAAGTATCCATTGGAAACACCGCCAGCCTGACTCTGGACGCTTATGGTAAAGATGTCCTCTTCGAAGCCACAGTTACAGCCATAGACCCCGCTGAAACCATGATAGAAGGAGTAGCAACATATAAGGTTACTTTCCAGTTCACTGAAGAAGATGATCGCGTCAAATCAGGCATGACCGCCAAAATCACCATCGCCAGTAACAAACGGGAAAACGTCCTTAGTATCCCTCAAAGAGGGATAGTAAGGAGAAACGGTACAATATTTGTGCGCACCCTGGACAATAAGAATAATATCAAGGAAGTAACCGTTGAAGTCGGCCTACGCGGCTCCGACGGAAACATAGAAATATTAAACGGACTGAATGAAGGGGATAAAGTAATAACATTTTCTGATTATGCCGCTGATTGAGGTTAATAACCTTACCAAAACCTATAACAACGACGGCGTGGAAACACCTGCACTTCGAGGCCTTTCTTTCACAATTAAAGAGGGTGAGTTTGTTGCGATCATGGGACCTTCCGGCTCCGGGAAATCCACCCTACTTCACATACTGGGATTCTTAGATCGGCATACCGACGGGGAATACATCTTTGACGATAAAACCAGCGACAGCTATGGTGATGAAGAATTAGCCCACGTTCGCAACAAGAAAATGGGTTTTGTTTTTCAGGCTTTCAACCTACTTCCAAGAACGACCGTTTTTGAAAACGTTAAACTTCCGCTGTTATATTCAGACGTCCATCCATCACAGCACAACGAAATGACGCGAAAAGCCATTGAATCAGTGGGACTTTCACACCGCCATAATCACGAATCTTCCCAACTTTCAGGAGGAGAAAAACAGCGTGTTGCCATAGCCCGCGCCCTGGTAAACAAACCAAATATAATATTTGCCGATGAACCAACCGGAAACCTCGACTCAAAATCCGGCCAGATGATTATGGAAATCTTACAAAAACTCCATGAAGACGCAAATCACACCATCATTCTAATCACACACGAAACATATACGGCTGAACATGCTCAGCGCATCATTCATATTCTGGACGGAAAAATTAAAAGTGATACTAAAGTAGCCAAAAGAAATCATGCCCACGAAAATTACTTAAAATAATATGAAAATTAAAGAC
>JAHJEW010000109.1 GCA_018825335.1 Patescibacteria group bacterium
GCATGCGCAAGCCCCAAAACATACTCCGATTTGGTGGAGGGTTCACACTCATTCAAAGTGCGCGCGACAGACAGCGCGTCAAATACCGATTCAACACCCGCATCGTATTCATGGACGATTACTGAACCGGATACTACAGCTCCATCTGCCCCAACGGGTCTAATCCGTAGCACGGCGGATACTGACGACACCCCAACTTTTAACTGGTCCGCTTCAACAGATAATGTGGGAGTCGTAAGTTACGAATATCAACTTGATAGCGGAGCATTTTCAAATATTGGGAATTCATTAACAACCACTTTGTCTGCAATATCGGTTGGATCGCACACGTTTGGCATCCGCGCCAAAGATGCCGCGGAAAACACAAGCGGAGTGAGCTCATTATCCTTTAATATTACCGAAGGAACTCCCGTGGAAGACACTCCTCCTTCGGAAGATCTGTGTGCCGGATTCACGGATGTCGCAGCGGATGACACGGACTGCGAAGCCATTGAGTACGTAAAAAGCACCGGTGCAATGACCGGCAATCCGGACGGAACATTTGACCAGGACGGACTCCTGCAGCGCGATCAGATCGCAAAAATTGTACTGGAAACATTTGGCCAGTTCGATATACACGAGAACTATTGCGGTGGTAACGACCCATTCCCGGATGTAACCGAAGACGAGTGGTCGTATCAGTACATTTGCCGAGGAGTATCTTTGGGAATGATTACAGGATACCTTTCAGGGAAAGATGCCGGATTTTACCGGTTGGGCCGGTCGGTAAACAATGTGGAATTCCTGGCTCTCCTATTTAGAAATCTAAGCGATAACATGCCGGATATTTCCAGTACTTCCTACGCGGATGTTGAAACGGGTCAGTGGTACAGCGGCTACGCAAAATACGCCAAAGACAACGGATTATTCACGAGCACTAATCTATATCCGGATAATTTCATCAGCAGGGGAGAAGTTGCAAGAGTGATTTTTGAGCTACATGACCTGGGAAAGATCTAATAGAAAACACATCTAAAAGGCTAAAAAATCAGCTTTAATTGGAAAAATCTCCGCTCTTTTGGATTGATACGCGAACCTCAATATTTGAGAAATGCCATAGGAACCGCAGGGGTTCCGGTGCGGGGCCGCTTAGCGGCCCCGCACCTTTCTAGTCCCGCACCGGTCCGCCGTCTAGGCGAGCCAGTGCAGGAAGCAGACGAGCCCGAACGCGAGCAGAATGCCCGCGAAACGGGCCGCGCCGAAGACAAAGTCATCGACGCGGGTCGCGCCCGCGGTTCCCCGCATGGCGCTCACCCCCGGAATGATGTAGCAGAGCACGGGCCCCGCCAGCATCACTGCCAGGGACCAACCGCTAAAGAAGCGGTTGGCGAAATAGAGCAGCACCAGGCCGAGACCCAGTGCCACTGCTCCCTCGGCGAACGCGCCGGGGATCAAGCTGACTGCCACCGAAAGGAGGCAGATCACGATGAACGTCACCCAACGGGCGACGCCCCACGCCTTGATCCCGGTGGCACGTGCCACCGAGTCGGCCTGTGCGACGAAACCGCTCGGGCGAATATCGCCCTCGCGGTCCCGCCGCACCGAGTGAATCTCGGGGAGGCTGTTAGGCCTCTCCGAGCACCCGGTGGTGGCGCCCGAAAGCGCTGTGACCGCCACAAGGGCGATCATAAGGCGCCGGAGCGCATCGAACCATTTTTTTTTGTCCATAATCCTCTCCCGCTGCCCAAGGCCGCCGCAAAGCGACCAGCGCCGCAAAAACGGGGCGGCCCTCGCCGCCGAAAACATACCCCGCCAAGGCGGGGCAAAATCCAAAAGAGCAGAGAGTAAATCTGCTCACAAACTCCTCCCCAAAACTATTCCGGGGGAGTTTTTGCGAACAAATACCTCTCTGCTTACATGTCAAAGAACAGAGGTATAAAATGCCACAAAGCACCAAAAAAGTCAAGCACGGTGAATTTACTACAGCCAAATAATGGCTTGCACAAGAGATGAAGCGCAGTCGCGCCGCACAACGTTTTACGCGGAACGCTACTTCGAATATTGGCTACTGTAAGCCATAAAATGCGTATTATTTCGCCATAATTATCTCTGAAAATCCACCGCAAAAGCTTGTTTTATGGCTTGTGTTTGCTAATATGGGCACGCCGCGCACGCAGCGTAGCGAAGTGCGCCTTCCTGGAATATTATTTCTTAAACAAATTTTCATGATCACAAAACTGACCGCCGTGCAGGAGAAATTACACCTGGAATTCAAGTATTGCGGCGCAAAGCACAGGGAGTTTCGCAATAAATGCATTGGCATGCTGCCGCGTATTCTTGAAGAAAGAATTTATGAAAAAACAGGCTTCGACTCGATTGGTAAATATGCGGGGAAGTTGGCTGGTCTAAGTCTGGCACAGGTCGGACTCACGCTGGGTTTGCACAGGAATTTCACGGACAAACCGGCATTAAAAAAAATACTCGAAACCGGCGCCGTTGGAATCGGAAAACTGGCAAGAATCGCTTCAATCGCGACAAAAGAAAATCAGGCATTTCTGGCGGAACAAGTGATGCTACTTTCACAAAAGGCGCTGGAAACTTTGGTAAGGGATGTGAGGGAGGCGCAGCGGGCGGAACGACAGTCGGTGGAGAATGAGAATCAGTTGTGCCCGGCGAAGTTTAGTGGCCAACTTTTTCAAGATATGAATGGCTCGCCCCGGCCACAAAACTCCCATGATTTCATGCGCGCGCATGACTTGGAACATGGTAAAAACAATGAACCGCAGTTCGCGGCGTCGGAGATTGTGGAACCCAGGATAGCAGATTCGCAGCACGGAGAATCTCAACCGGCCCCGCCCCTAAAACTCCTTCAACTCAAACTTTCAGCGCGGAACCTTGAAAAACTTCTGGAACTACAGGAAAAAGGCATCGACATCAACCAGGTAATAGCAGAAGCCGTGACCTCCCGCGAAGAAGAAAACGCGCAGGAGAAAGCGCAACTTTCGGCTCAAGCAAAGCCAACCAAATCAAGGTACGTTAAAGTCTCAATAAAAAAAATAATCAAAAAAGAACACGGCGACAAATGCGCAAAACCCGGCTGCCAAAAACCGGCAACCCAAACTCACCACACCGACCGTTTTGCAATGAGCGCCATTCATGATCCGCATTTCATGGCTCCATTATGCGCGGAGCATCACCAAATTGCCCACGCGATAGATGTGAAATATCAGCAAAAGCAGCAGATGTGAGTGATTGTCGCGCCCCATGCCGGCACAACAACGAAATCATCAATTATTAATAGTGCTTGAAATAGATGGAGAAAAACCTGCAAATTACCACCCCTACTTCTGTAACTTCCCACCCACGAACTTCTTGCATTTCTCCTCGTAATCGTCCAGCAGGTTGTCCAAAGCGTCTTCCGCGCCGCGCACATATCCCGTCGCCTTGGTCGCCGCGCCGTCCCCCAAAATAGAAAGCCTGATCTTGTTTCCAAGGCTCAACTGTAATTGCTCAACAAGTTCCTCCATCATCTCCTTCGGCGCAGCGGACGCCGCATCCTTTTCAATATCCGAAATTCGCACCTCCAGATCGGAGGCCAAAAGCTGCGCGTTCTCGGTCAAACCCTGATTAACAGCCGTATCGGCCAGAGCATCCGTTCTGTCTTTGTCGTTTTCAAACATCGCCTTAAAAACATCCTCGCGCGGTACTGCTAAAACCTTATACTTGCGGGAAAACCAGTCGCAAATCTTGTCCAGTTCAGCCCTTTGCGTCGAATCCAATAAAAATCTTAGTCTAAGCTTCTCCTGCTGCCACGGCTCCATTCCGCTATATTTAATCTCATCCTCCAAAATCTCCTTTTTATCTTTCTCCGCAAGGCTCTCCGCGGTCTGCGAACCGGTATTAATAGACAAATAATCCGGCGCGCCTTTAAGCGGCATCCTGGCAAAAAGCCTGAACGACGCGTCTTCAACCGTACAAACCCCGGCGTTAACAACCATAAACTTTGCAATATTTTCCTTATGCTCCGGAAACCTATCCGCAAGAAAATCCATGACCTGACTTTGAGCCAGCTTCATGGCATCTCCCAGCGCCTTTTCGTTGCCGGCCGCGTTATCTAACTTCACCGTGCTCATAACATAAATACTGTCCCCGGGA
>JAHJEW010000110.1 GCA_018825335.1 Patescibacteria group bacterium
CAGGCACTTCAACGGGAGCAGCCTCCGCCGGTTTTGCCGCCTCCTCGTAAGTTACACGGAACTCACGCTCCTTTAAGAGCTCTTCCGGATTAGTGGTAATGATCTTATCCTCCGTATAAGAAGCGATAACCTGAATCGCCACATGCTTAAGTCCGGCAAAAAACAACCCCTGACCAACGCCGCTGTTTAAAAGCATATATTTTTCACCCTGGGTCAGATTAAAAATCTTACCCAGAATATCTATGGCCGCCGGTGCCTGCTTCAGCAAAAGCTGCATGGATGAATTGGTAATAACCGGCTTACCGTAGGAACTTTTAACAAAGTCCTCCACATCCTGTGTTATCGTGGTAATTCCTAGATAATATTTTCGCGCCCTCTTAACAAGCCCAAAAAGAAACTTTGCCGAATCTTCATACTGCATCATTGTCCAGGCCTCATCAATCACAAGTATTCTCTTCTTGAGCTTACTTCTGACCCGCGCCCATATGTAGTTCAAAATAATATACATGGCTATGGGCCGCAGCGCATCTTCCAGATCACGAATACAAAAAATCATCAATCCGCTTTGCAGATCAATATTGGTAGGCTTATTGAATAAACCGGAATAAGTGCCGATGGTATATTTCTGCATACGTTGCGCCAGACTGCCCGCCCCTTCCATAGTGGCCAAAACATCATAAAGATCCTGCATTGTGGGAGGAGGTATTTCGCCGGGATTAACCAGATCCATGGTAATACCCTTAAGAGCGTAAGTATCAATCATGGCTTTATCCAGAACCGCATCTTCTTCCGGCGTAACACCACCCAGCATTATCTTTAAAAGACCGTGCAGATTAATAATGTTGGACCGTAAGAGATCACCGGGCTGCACCTCCTGTTCATTATACGGCGTCGGCAGATCAAAAGGATTAACGCGCCTGTCCGAAGTCAAAGAAACTCGCAGGTATGATCCTCCAACCGTCTGCGAAAGTGCTTCATACTCATTTTCCGGATCGATTACAATCACATCGGTTCCTAGCATCATGGAACGAAGTATTTCCAGCTTCACTGCATAAGATTTTCCTGCTCCCGACTTGGCAAAAACAACCGAATTGGCGTTTTCCAGAGAAAATCTGTCAAAAATGATCAGGCTGTCGTTGTGACGATTCAAACCATACAAAATACCTTCGTTGGAAGTAAGATCGGCGCTGCTGAAAGGAAAAGTGCTGGAAAGCGGAGATGTGTTCATATTGCTGAAAACCTCCAACTCATCCAGACAAAGCGGTAATGTCGAACTAAAAGCATGTTCCTGCTGAAGATCCGCCTTCTTGGTAAGTACAAGCCTTCCTCCGAGCATACTCTCAAGCTGCTTCGCTATACGCGTAAGTTTCTTTTCATCATCGGAATAAATTGTGAAATACAGCGCAAACTGGAAAAATTTCTCCTGCCCGCGCTGAATCTGCACACGCAACTCTTCCGCATCCTGCAAAGCTGTTTCCAGCGCAGGATCACTGACCATTCCCTTTTCCGCGTTCATCCGGACAGAAGACTGCATTTCCGCAACTTTTTTCTTTAAAACCTTCATAATCTGGCTGGAATCGATAGGATAAACAAACTGGGCGATATCCATGGTAACGTCAAAATTTATCACCGGTGAAAGCCAGTTGGATTCCAAAAAGCGCGGATAGGCATAAACATAAAAACTCTGGGCATAAAGCCCCTCAACCCGAAGCGAATCGTATTTTATCTCCATGGAGGAAGGTGCAATCAGATCGCGGATTGTAGCCATCCCCTCCTGATAAATCTTTTCAGACTCCAAAAGTTCCTGGCGTTCCTGCGCTTTCGTTTTTGCTTTCTGTACGGTTTCCTTTTCCAGTTTTTTTTCAACCGCTTCTGTGACTTTCTTTTTGGTCACATTCTTTTCCGGACTCTTTTTTACCGCGCCCGCCGTCCTTCCCTTACTTATGGCCTCACTGACATTTTTCAAAGATCCGGAGAAAACCGTTTTTGCAATATTGAATAAATCTTTTTTCTTTTCTTTCGGTTCGGCGGAAGCTGCGGGCTTGACCTCCTCATTCAGGTTCTCTTCCGTTACCTTCCCTGCCGTTTCCGATTTTTGCTGGGTCTCAAGCAGTCCCGTAGGTGCCGCAGAATCATCTTTATGCACAAGATCTTCAAGAGATGCGGTCTTTTTGGGCGCATCTACCTGTTTTTCCTCAATTCCTTCCTTCTGAACCTTTGCCAGCCACGGGGGCAGATCCCCCGAACCTGTATCCGGCGCCTTTGGTACGTCTTCAGCCGGTGGCTCCTTTGCAGCAGACGTAACCTTTTGAGGACTTTTTTCCTCATGTACAGCCAAACCCTGCGCTTTTTTCATCCAATCCGGCATGGCGGTGGTCTTTGAATCTTCCTGTGACGACTTATCGGCCATATTTATTGATTTTGGGCACGTAATTTTTCTTAATAGTATACCAAAAATCACTCTTTTCTTCAAGCAAAGAATAAAGCCCGAAGCGTTTGAGACTGTATTTTTTTAAAATATATGCTAAAGTAGCGCCCGAACTACAAAAATCAGCTTCACAATTTCTTAACATGACCGACGAAAAAATCCCTCAGGAATTACCTGAAGAAGAGTCTTCGGACAGCTCCCAGTCAGATCCGGAGCAGGAACCAGAACTGCAAATCTTCTCCGATTCAAAGCCACATCCCATCTCGAAAGAAATGCAGGATTCATACATAGATTACGCCATGAGCGTAATAGTTTCACGCGCTTTGCCGGATGTGAGAGACGGACTTAAACCGGTTCAAAGACGTATTTTATACGCAATGAACGAAATGGGGCTGAATCCTGGAGGTTCTTTCCGAAAATCAGCGGCTGTTGTGGGTGAAGTTCTTGGTAAATACCATCCGCATGGCGACTCCCCCGTTTACCAGGCCATGGTGCGCATGGCACAGGACTTCGCGCTCAGGTATCCCCTGGTAAAGGGTCAGGGTAACTTTGGATCCATAGACGGCGATAACGCGGCAGCCATGCGTTATACGGAAGCCAAAATGGACAAAATCACAAGTGAATTGATGGCGGATATTGAAAAAGAAACAATACCCTGGATTGAAAACTATGACGGTCGCTACAAAGAGCCAAAAGTACTCCCCTCAAAGATTCCGCAGCTCTTGCTTAACGGCTCGACAGGTATAGCCGTAGGCATGGCCACTTCCATTCCTCCTCACAACGCCGGGGAAGTGGTTGATGCGCTCCTGCACCTGAATGAAAATCCCGAAGCGACTGTTGAAGACCTGATGCAGTTTGTTAAAGGACCGGATTTCCCTACGGGAGGCACAATATACGATCAGGAGGCCATTAAAACGGCATACTCAACCGGTCGCGGAGGCGTAATTATGCGCGCGAAAGCCGAAATCGAAGAAAGAAAGGGAGGAAGATTCGCCATTATCATCACGGAAATCCCTTACATGGTCAACAAGGCCACGCTCGTTACAAAAATCGCCGATCTTGTCAGGGATAAAAAAATCAACGGTATCAGCGATGTAAGGGACGAATCCAACCGTGAAGGAATGAGAGTTGTAATAGAATTAAAAAAAGACTCGTATCCAAAGAAAATCCTGAATCAGTTATACAAACTTACACCAATGCAGCTGAGTTTCAGCTTCAACATGATAGCGCTTGTTGACGGACTGCAGCCAAAACTGCTTGATCTGAAACAGATTCTGGCCTACTTCATCGAACACAGAAAAGTGGTAATCGTCAACAGAACAAAGTTCGATCTTAGAGTGGCTAAAGAAAGAGCCCACATTCTGGAAGGTTTAAAAACAGCACTCGATCATATTGACGAAATCATCTCTACAATCAGGAAATCCGCTACCAAGGAAGAAGCGCACGGAGCATTGATGAAAAAGTTCAAACTGACCGATGTTCAGGCCAAAGCCATTCTTGAAATGAAATTACAAACTCTTGCCGGGCTGGAACGCAAGAAAATTGAAGATGAGCTTAATGAGAAACTCAATCTTATTAAAGAACTGGAATCAATACTTAAAGATGAGAAAAAAATAATCGAAATTATAAACAAAGAACTAAAGGAAATAAGAGAAAAATACGGCGACGAACGCAAAACGCAGGTCAGACCCGAACCACTTGGAAAGATCAGTAACAAAGACACTATTCCAAACGAACCTGCAATAGTAATGCTTTCAAAAGAAAATTATATCAAGCGAATGCCCCCGTCCTCATTCAAAGCACAGCATCGGGGAGGAAAAGGAATTATTGGCGCAACAACCAAAGAGGAGGACGAAATCGCAATGATGAGGCAGGCCATGACCCATGACACTATCTTGTTCTTTACCAACATGGGACGAGTTTTCAGGCTGCCTGTTTATGAAATCCCTGTGTCTTCAAGAACGGCAAAAGGAATGGCAGTAATCAACCTGCTTCAGCTCCAGGATGGAGAAAACGTAACTGCAATGCTAAGCAGCGATGAAGAAAAACAGGCGGAATTTTTGTTGATGGCGACACAAAAAGGAACAATCAAGAAAACCGCCATGAAAGAGTTCGAGAATATAAGAAAAAGCGGACTTATAGCCATTAAATTACGCGACGGAGATCAGCTTAGATGGAGCCGTTTAATAAACAAAGGCAATCAGGTCATGATTATAACCAGAAACGGTAAATCAATCAGATTTGATGAGAAAGACATTTCCTCGACAGGCAGAGCTTCCATGGGTGTGCGCGGCATAAAGCTGAAAGACGGGGACGAAGTCGTGGATGTGGGAACAATAAAAGACCAGAACGATGCCGAGCTGCTCGTCATAATGGAAAACGGCCTTGGTAAATGCTCCAAAGTCACAAGTTATCGCATGCAAAGCCGTGGAGGAAGCGGGGTCAAAGCTGCAAATGTAACAACCAAGACCGGCAAAATCGTGGGGGCAAAAATCATTAACGGCGAATCGTTGGGAGACATAATTATTATTTCAAGACTCGGACAAGTGATACGAATGAACCTGAACGACATACCTTCAATAGGTCGAACCACACAGGGCGTATACCTGATGCGCTTTAAAGGAAACGATAAAGTCGCATCCTCATCTTTCATTTCGCTTCCACCCGAAATCGATATTGAAGAGAAAGAAGATAAGCAGGAATCTGCCGGACAGGAAAAACTTATAAAAGCATAAATTCCTTGATTCATTGTTATGATTTAAGTATATTACCTCAGCATTCGGGAAATATAAATAAGCACTTTATGAAAGCGAACATTCATCCAAAACTTAATCCGGTGGTTTTCATCGATACATCCACGGGCGCGGAGTTCATTACCACTTCAACGCTTACTTCGGAAGAAAAAAAGAAAATAAGGGGGGTCGAACACTTCGTTATTAAAGTGGAAATCTCCTCGCAGTCGCACCCTTTTTATACGGGTAAACGCAAACTGGTGGACACAGCCGGACGTGTGGACAAGTTCCTGGCCCGCGCCAAGAAAGCGCAGGAAATTCAGGGAAAAAAAGTAAAGCTGGTGGATGAAGAGCTGGACGAAATTTTACAGGAACATGAGGAGATGGCACCGCTAGCTGAAAAATCGGAAGTTGAGATCGCTCCAATAGAGAAAAAAACAGTTAAGGTAAAAGCTCCGAAGCCAACAAAGAAAGCAGCTGCACCGAAACCCAAAAAACCCGCTACGAAAGCCAAAGCTCCCGCTTCAAAACCCAAAACAGCTGAAAAGAAAGCTGCAAAATAGACTCTTTCCCCAACCTATTTCATGCCGGGAAACACATTTGGATCACTTTTTCGCGTTACCACCTGGGGCGAATCACACGGGCCGGCGCTGGGAGCGGTTATTGACGGATGCCCGCCCAATTTCCCGCTAAGCGAAAAAGACATTCAGAAAGAGCTGGACCGACGCCGGCCCGGTCAAAGCGCCGTTGGAACCTCCCGAAGCGAAGATGACAAAGTGAAAATACTTTCGGGCGTATTTCAGGGAAAAACACTGGGAACACCTATTTCGCTGATTATCGAAAATAAAGACCAGCGATCGAAAGACTACGCAAAAATAAAGAATCTTTACCGTCCGGGCCATGCCGATTATGCATGGGATCTAAAATACGGCATTCGCGATTACCGCGGCGGCGGCAGATCTTCCGGAAGAGAAACGGCGGCAAGAGTCATGGCCGGGGCCATCGCAAAAAAATATCTGGCTATGAAATTTAAAACCAGGATTATTGGACATACGGTCCAGGTTGGCGATATTGAAGCAGTTACCTTTCAGGAAAAAGCCATTGAACAAAACGCAATGCGCTGCGCCGATCCGATAAAGGCAAAAGCCATGGAAAAGCTTGTACTGGAAACAAAAAAAGACGGTGACAGCGTGGGTGGTATTGCCGAATTTATTGTTAAAATACCCCCGGCTGCTCTTGGTGAACCTGTGTTTGACAAACTGCAGGCCGATTTGGGAAAAGCGCTGTTTTCCATAGCAACAGTAAAAGGAGTTGAATTTGGCAGTGGTTTTCAGGCAGCCCGCCTGCACGGCTCCGAAAACAACGATGAATTCATTTGTAAGAATGGAAAAATTACCACGAAAACCAACAATGCGGGCGGCCTTCACGGCGGCATTTCCATTGGAACGGACATAATCATCCGCACAGCAATCAAACCGGCATCCAGCATACTAAAATCCCAAAAAACCGTTAATAAAAAAGGGGAAGAAACCACCGTAAGCGTTCACGGACGACATGACGCCTGCATAATCCCACGTTTCATCCCCGTAGCAGAGAGCATGATCGCAATCGTTATAATGGATCATCTGCTCCGACAAAAAGCAATCAAGTAAGTCCGGAGATTTATTACAGGACAATAACGCCATTAATGCAATGGAATTATGGACAGCAACTCCCTTCAAATTTGACATACATTGTTTAGGAAGTAAAATTTACTACTGCTCTTAAAAAATGGCTTAAAACCTAATAAAATTACTATTTCATAACGCATTAACATTATGCCAAACAAATTACTTCGCGGCCTTGCAATAACATTATTGGGAGCAGCCTTAATGTTTGCACTCGCAGCATGTGCGGATGAACCAGGAAGCGGCGCCCCCTCTTCCGGCGGCACAACCGAAACAGGCCCGGTAAAGATCGGAGCAATTATGCCTTTAAC
>JAHJEW010000111.1 GCA_018825335.1 Patescibacteria group bacterium
CATTTCAAACTGGTAGAACAGGTCTGCAACGTCCGCGCGCGTCATTGGCTGCGCAGGGTTGAAGTTGCCGTTGTAATCGGTTCTCATGAGTCCGAAGGCCTTTGCAAAGCAGGCGTATTTAATGTACCAGCTTGTCTGGGAGTTAACGGGCGTGTCCGCGTAAGGTTGTGTATTGCAGGCCGGAACCGTTATATCGGAGGCTTCAATGAAAATCTTTAGAAGTTCCACGCGATTCATGGTTCCTTCGGGTCTGAAAGTTTTATCCGGATAACCTGTGGCGATTTTTTCACGCTGCGCTGTTCTAAGATAAGGCATGTACCATGATTTCTTCTGCACGTCGCGATATCCAAGATCTGATCCATCATCGGCCAGAATGCTGTGGCCAAGGGCGAGCATGATTACTTTTGTGGCTTCCGCGCGGTTTATGTCGGCATAAGGACGGAAAGTGCCGTCCGGATATCCCGTAAAGATGCCCTTAAAGTTCATAAGCTCCACAACCTTGCAAAGAGGGCTGTCCGACGGAACGTCGGTAAATCCTCCACATGAGTCGTCATCTTCAGGGAAACCAATAATTTTTCCGTCCGTATCAACTTCTACGTATGCGTATTTCACTTCGGTATCACTGCCTTTTTCGGCACGAATGCGGAATTGGTATACGCCGTCGTCCATGCGGTCGCCGTTTTTGTCGTTGCCGTTCCATTTGAAGCAGCGATCGTTGTACTTGCTGTATTTCTGATCATCCACAAGGGTTTTTATCACCTTGTTTCCATCAAGTATGTCAATTGTAATATATGTACTGTCTTCCTTGATATCAAAGCAGATTGAAGCCTGCTCTCCCTTCTTCGGGTTGAATACTTCGTTCTGTACATCCACATCGTCAATCAGGTTGTCTTCGCGGACAAGATCGAAATCAACCTCAATGCTGCCCGTTCCGGTGTCACAGTCGCTTGAATTATAGTAGTCGCATGCCTTGATTTTGTAAGAATAGTCGCCATCGTCCACAAGGTCGTTGCTCTTGTCTTTTCCGTTCCATGTAAGCTGATTTGCTCCGCTGCTTTGAACGATATCCGTCTGCAGTGTGCGGATTACTTTATTGTCGTCGTCAAGGATTTCCACCGTTACTCTGGCCTGCTGGTTAAGGGTGTAGTAAATACGTGTGTTTTCTTTGTCCGGATTGAAAGGTGTGGGATCCGCAAAATCTTCCGTGATGTTCATGTCGTCTCCGGTTGAACTTGCCACCTTTACACTTCCGTTTTCCGTGTCGCAGGCGCTGGTTTGGCTCTTGTCGCAAGCTGTTACACGGATGGTATATACCTGCGAGCTTAGAACGCTGCCTCCACTGTTTTTGCCGTTCCAGTAAACATAATTCAGGCCGGAATACGCGTTCGCGTTTGAGAGAACGGACACTTTTAGCGAACTGCCATCCATAATATCCACACTAACGTTCGCATCTTTGCTGATGCGGAAATATAGCGCCGTCTGTTCCCCGTTTGAAGGGATAAATGAATATGGGCTTGCGTAGACGTCTGTTACGTCCGGAGCGCCTGTTGTGGATGTGTTTACTTGGACCGTGCCGGTTTCGGTATTGCTGCCGGCTGTGTTTGTAGCGATAATCTCGTAATCGTAAGTCTTATTGGCAAATGGCTGATTTGAGCTGTTTTTGCCATCCCAGACCGCCGTGTTGTTACCGGTGAGTTTGCCGCCGCTGATCGTTTCAATAATGCTGCCATTATCCTTAATGTTGACTGTTACGGTATCCACAGCCGTGTTAAGAGTGTAGTAAATAGTTGTTGTCTGGGTGTTCGGATTGAAAGGATTTGGCGAGGCATAATCGCCGCTGTCGTTGCCGCTGGATGTGCCGATGATCGGCGCGGTTACCGTGGTTGAATATTGAATCTCCACAGTACCGGTTTCGTTATTGCTGCCGGCTGCGTTGGTTGCTATGATCTCGTAATCGTAAACCTTGTTGGCAAATGGCTGATTTGAGCTGTTTTTTCCGTCCCAAACCGCCGTGTTGCTACCGCTGTTTTTACCGCCACTGATCGTTTCAATTATTGTGCCATTATCTTTAATGTTTACGGTAACCGTATCCACCGCCGTGTTAAGAGTGTAGTAAATAGTTGTTGTCTGTGTGTTCGGATTGAAAGGATTTGGTGAAGCGTAGTCGGCGCTGTCGATGCCTGTGCTGCTGCCGATTATCGGAGCGGTAACGCTGGATCCGGCATATTTAATCTCCACCGTACCGTTTTCCGTGTTGTTGCCACTTTGATTTGCCGCATAGATTTCGTAATTGTAAACCTTTTCGGCAAACGGCTGGTTTGAGCTGTTTTTCCCGTCCCAAACCTGGCTTCTTGCACCCGCTGACTGTACTGCATATAGAGTTTCCACAGTCTGACTTGTAGCCGGATCTTTTATAGTTACGTATACGGTCGCGTCCTGGCTTAATGTGTAGTTGATCGTGGTTGTCTGTGTGTTTGGATCAAACGGATTCGGACTGGCGTAGTCGTTGGTATCGTCGCCGGAGGATGTCCCGATAACCGGGGCAGATCCGCCCTGGGTTGCGTATTTAACCTCCACGGTACCTGTTTCCGTGTTGTTTCCGTATTGATTGGTCGCGTAAATTTCGTAGTTATACACTTTTTCCGCGAATGGCTGGTTTGAACTGTTTTTCCCGTCCCAAACCTGGCTTCTTGTTCCGGCTGTCTGCTGTGCATATATAGTTTCAACGGTCTGACTGGTAGCCGGATCTTTTATGGTTACATATACAGTCGCATCCTGACTCAAAGTGTAGTTGATTGTGGTTGTCTGGGTGTTTGGATCAAACGGATTCGGTGATGCGTAGTCGTTGGTGTCGATTCCAACGGAAGTACCAATTACAGGTGCTGATCCGCTGCTACTCCCTCCGTTTCCCGCAGTTCCCGTTCCCGTTACGGTGAAGGACTGCTCCCATTCGTCGCTACCCGCTCCGTTGGTTGCCATTACATAGTAGTGATACGTACCTGCTTTCAGGGCTTCTCCGTTAATTTTCCCATCGTATGCAACCGGATTTGGCACGCTGTACCACGGTGATGGTCCGGCCAGATCACGGATTTTTGTTCCCCCCTGGCTCTTTTTGCCGTCATAAACGTCGATTTCGATGTTGGCGTTCGGGGCGGCCAAATACCAGTAAAAATAGGTTTTTTGACCTATTGAAGGGTCGAAACTGGTTGGATTGGCGTAGGAACTTGTTATTTCCGGTGGCACATCAACCGCGAGCGCCGGCAATGTCGGCGTAAAAATTGAAAGGGCCAATGTGGCTCCCGCTATCAGCTTCTTGAGCCTTGTGAAACTTTTAGTTTGCATAGGGTGTAAAATAAGGATTTATAAATTATTTGTTGTGACCTGGTGCTTTTCGGAGAAGATGCTCTTGTTTAGTTACAATCCCTCTTTATGCTTTTTATTACCCGTATATTACCCGCGTGCGCTCTTCTTTTTTTTTATTTAGGGATGGATTTTACTTTCTTGCAAGTATGTTGTCAAGTCATTTTTAAAATAATTTGACAGGTGGTGATCGGTAAAATATAGTGTCATGGCAATTGATTCTGATTTTTCTATGCCAATTACAAGATCCGCAAAAAAGGCCATGCGTCAGGCTGATGCCCGCAGAGAGCTGAACAAGGGCACAGCCACCAAGGTTAAAACTTTTGTGAAGAAAGTGCTTGTTCTAAGTAAAACCGATCCCGCCGGCGCGGAAAAACTGCTGCCTCAGGCTTTCAAAGTTATCGATACCGCCGGCAAAAAGAATATCATTCACAGAAAAAACGCGGATCACAAAAAGTCGCTTTTGGCTCGCAGCATTGCAGTCGCAAAAGAAAAAGCGAAGAAGTAATCCGGGCCGATATTACATTGAGAAATGGTCGCTCATAGCTTAATATGTCTGCGACCTTTTTGTTTTGTTCCTTTACATGTGGGCCTGTAGCTCAGTGGTTAGAGCAGTCGGCTTAAGGATGGTGATTCTAAGTCCATCGATATGAATTACCTTCAATGGGCAGCTCGGAGAGCAATTTCCAGGTGTTTATCTGTCAAATTCGGGGAAGTCTAAGGCTTTTGCTAAGATAATCCCGAGCCAAGCTTTGCGTTTGCAAGGAAGGTGTAGAGACTAGACGGCAGACTCCCCCCGTGGGAGAAGGGATAGTCCGGCTTACAAACCCGAAAGGGGCCGTAAAAGCGGTAGTGAGATGCATAACCGATTGGTCGCAGGTTCAAGTCCTGCCAGGCCCACCAAAGAATTATTTTATTTCTAAAATGAGGCATAAAAATTTATTGGTTATCAGTGTTTTTTTGTTGATTTTGGTCTTGATTGGGGTAACAATTATTGAGCCTATTGCAAATGTGTTTGAATGGCTAAAGCCGTTTGTTCCAATGATTGTGATAACTGGGTTTTTTGTTTTCCTGGTGTCAACGTCGTTGTTTGTGTATGTGTTAATCGACAATCTGAATAAGAAGAGTAAATAAGAGTTTAAGATCGTTATGCTCTATCAAAATAAATATGAAAAAAAGGGGTTGTAGCTCAGTTGGCTAGAGCGCGGCATTCGCATTGCCGAGGTCGGGGGTTCGACTCCCCTCAACTCCACCAAATTTCTCATCATTTATATGAAAAAAAATGTTCGTTCAATCGCGAGTAAAAAACATGCAGGGAGTCTTTTAACTTCTCTTGTTCCCGTTGTGGAAAAATCGGCGGCTATTGCGGACATTGAGCGCCTTCTGATTAAAAGGGCGAAGGATTTTGAAACTATTAATTATATTTATGTTGTCGATAGTGAAAAGCGGCTTTTGGGAGCGGTTTCCATAAAGGATATTTTTCGGACAGACAAGAAGGTAGGTGTTTTGAAGTTATTGCCCAAAAAGACCATCAGCGTCCATGAACGGACGGATGGGGAGCGGGTGGCTTATCTGGCGCTTAAGCATAGTATTAAAGCGATTCCGGTTGTGGACAGAGAGGGGCGTTTTCTTGGGGCTGTGCCGTCGGATGTGATTCTTAAGGTGCTGGATAGCGCTGCCGTTGAAGACTTGCTACGATTTGGCGGCGTTATGCACTTCGGGAAATTCGATGATGTACTGCATATTTCTCTGCTTTCTTCTTTGAAGCGCCGAATGCCCTGGCTTGCTATGGGTTTGATTGGAGGTGTTTTGGCATCGGCAATTGTCGGTACTTTCGAGGATGTGCTTTCAAGAAATCTTATTCTTGCAGCTTTTATTCCGCTTATCGTTTATATGGCCGACGCGGTTGGCACGCAGATGGAGGCTTTTATTATCCGCGATCTTGCTGTAAATACAGACTTCAAGTTTTTTAAATATTTCTTGCGGCAGTGCAGCATTGTTTTGCTGATGGGCGCACTTTTAAGCGGACTTTTTTACGGTGGTGCACTCTTATTTTACGGAAATGCCATGATAAGTTTTGTTATTGCCGCGGCGCTTTTTATCGCTATTTTTTCCTCTTTGCTTACCGGTCTGATTGTCCCGTTTCTGTTCAGCAAATTAAAGCTTGATCCGGCTAATGCAAGCGGGCCCATTGCCACCATTATTCAGGATATTTTGAGCGTGTTTATTTATTTTGCGATTGCTTCGCTGATTCTTTAGTATGTAAACATGAAACAGTATTTAAGTCTTGTGCGGGAGATACTGGAAACGGGCACTCAAAAGAGTGACCGCACGGGCACGGGTACGCTTTCCACTTTCGGGCTTCAGCGCAGGTATGATTTGCGTGAAGGCTTTCCTTTATTGACGACAAAGAAGGTTTTTTTTCGCGGAATTCTTCATGAACTTCTTTGGTTTTTGAAAGGTGATACCAACATTAAATATTTAGTGGACCGGAATGTTCATATCTGGGATGAGTGGCCGTACGAAACTTACAAAGCCAGCGGTGAATTTGGCGGCGAATCTTTGAACGAGTTTATAGAAAAGATTAAGGAAAGTGATGATTTTGCGGCCAAATGGGGCGATCTTGGGCCGGTGTACGGCAAACAGTGGGTGCGCTGGCGCGGGTATAACGGCGAAGAGATCAATCAGATCCAGAATGTGCTGGATCAAATAAAGCGCGATCCGGACTCAAGGAGGCATATTGTGAGCGGATGGAATGTTGCGGAGATTCAGGAGCTGATTCATGCAAAGCGCTCCGCGCCGCCGCTTTGTCACACAATGTTTCAGTTTTATGTTTCGGAGGGGATGATAGATATGCAGCTTTACCAGCGGAGCGCGGACGTTGGCCTTGGTGTGCCGTTTAATATTGCCAGTTATTCGGCGCTTTTGATGATGGTGGCGCAGGAATGCGGGCTTATTCCCCGCTATTTTGTGCACACTCTGGGAGACGGCCATATTTATTTGAATCACGTGGATAAGTTGAAGGAACAGCTTATGCGCGAGCCGCGGGCGTTGCCGACGCTGGAGATTGCCAGGAAGCCTTTTTGGGAGCACACTTTTGATGATTTTGTTTTGAAGGATTATGATCCCGCTCCGGCGATTTCTTTGCCGATTGCGGTGTAGGTTTGGAGGTGATGCAGGGGTTGGAAGTTTGTATAATTTTTTTATTCACTATGAAGAAATTTTCGATTATTGTGGCGGCGGATGAAAAAATGGGAATTGGCAAAGATAACGCTTTGCCGTGGCCGCGGCTTAAGGAGGATATGAAATATTTCGCGGATGTTACAACGCGCGCGGCGGCCGGAATGAAGAATGCGGTTATTATGGGGCGCAAAACCTGGGAGTCGATTCCGGCGGGGCGGCGGCCTCTTGAGGGCAGGTTGAACGTTGTTTTGAGTCGCGGGTCTGTGGCTTTGCCGGAAGGCGTATTGCTTTTTCATTCTCTGGAAGATGCTCTGGCCGATTTATCGAACATGAAAGAGGTAGATCAACTTTTTGTAATCGGCGGTGCGAATGTGTTTGAGCAGGCGCTCGCTCATCCACAGTGTGAAAAAATTTATCTTACAAAAATTGCCGGTGGGTTTGAATGCGATACTTTTTTGCCGCCGATTGGTGAGGATTTTAGGCAGGTTTCGCAGTCGGCGCAGCAGGAAGATGACGGAATCTGGTATTGGTTTGAGGCTTATGAAAGGTAATAATTTATACTGTGGAATTGTAGCGGTTTGTGCGTGCGCACAAATTCCGGATCTGGCCCGGGCCGAGTACACCGATGGAGGCTAGCCAAAAAACGGCCGTCCCTTTAAGCATACATGGTATCGCCGTAGTTGCCCCGTTCCGGCAGATTCTGCCAGCCAAGCGCGGACATGTATTTTATTATGCCCGGGACGTAGTGGTTTTTTGTGCTCGCCGGTATTCCCAGAGTTTTTTGTCCAATGACTTCGCCCTCCGCGTGGCCGCAGTTGTAGCCGGACGCTATGTCTACAATGTTGCCGCCGTAGCGGTTTATTAACGCTTTTATGTTTTTTACGGCGTAATCCAGATTGACCGCGGGATCCATGATGTTGGGGTCTTTGAAGAATCTGTTGTTTAACTGCATCAGCCCCTGGTCTACGCTGCCGTTCCTGTTGCGGCCCCGTGCGTCCGGGTTGCCGCCGGATTCCTGGAACATGATTGCCTGAACGAGCGGTATGTACTGCGACATGCCGTATTTTTCGCATTTTTCTTTAATGAGCGGGAGCCAGCGGCCGGTTTTTCTTTCTATGGCGGCGGCCAGTTTTTCGTTGGCCGGTCTTGCTTC
>JAHJEW010000112.1 GCA_018825335.1 Patescibacteria group bacterium
AGCAACGGAAATCGACATGGGGGAGGAGGTGACTGAAAGAACGGTCGAAAAGAAACCCCGGATTTCCGGCGAAACAAAAAAAGAAAAAAAAATGAAGAAAACAGCTGCGACTGAAAAAACGCCGGAGGAAGAAAAAGAAACGTTCATGAGCGAATTTGTGGTTAAGGCGGACGGAAACGGGGAAGAACCGACCGATATGGACGAAGGCGTAATATATAAATTCGAAGACTAGCGCGCGAAGCGAAGAGCAAGAGGGCTAAAGTTTTTCAAGCACGGCGGCCGCAACATCGCCATTGGTATAAACCGTGGAAACATCCTCATCTTCTTCCAGGGCGTCTATAAGGTCAAAAAAATGTCTGGCGACAGTCTCGTCGGATATTTCAACCGTCGACTGCGGCTCATAAACTATGGCGGCCGATTTTGTCTTGACGCCGCCCTTTTCAAGATCCGCGCGCACCTTCATAAGACGTTGTGGATCCGTATAAATTTGCAGCAGATCGCCATCCTTTTTAACGTCATCGGCGCCCGCATCAATTGCGGCCAGTTCAATATCGTCCGAGCCGTGATGTTCAGGCAGGAAAATCTCTATGAGCCCTTTACGCTGGAACAAATATCCGGTGCTGCCTGCGGCGCCCATGATGCCGCCGTTTCTACCCATAATAATCTTCAGATTTGTTATAGTGCGATTGCGATTGTCAGTCAGCGCTTCAATATATAATGCGGTACCGCCGGGACCGAAACCCTCGTAAAAAACCTCTTCGATTACAGATGCGTCCTTGGACTCCCCCGTACCTTTTTTAATAGCGCGTTCAATATTGTCCACCGGTACATTATCCGCTTTTGCGCTGTCGATTGCGGCGCGCAGCGAAGGATTCATGTTGGGATCGCCGCCGCCCGCGGCGGCTGCGATCTGAATCAATTTTGCATGTTTGGTGAAAATCTTGCCGCGCTTTTTATCGGCACCCTCTTTCCTATGCTTTATGTTATGCCATTTGGAATGTCCGGACATAAATTAAATATTAACAAATATTTAAATCATTTCACCTGCGGCAGCCGCGATTTAAGACGCGTGAACTTCGCCGGATCATCGCTGATAATCCCATCCACCTCATACCTTAGCGCCTTTTTCCAGTCCCTTTCGGAGTTAATAACATAAGTAAAAAGCTTCATGCCGTTTTCGCGCGCGAAAATAGCATTGCGTGTGTTCAGATAACGCTTGTTTAAAACATAATATTGAGCCTTAACAAACATCCGCAGTAAATAATTGTGAACAGATTTCCAGAAATGCGAGCCGCAAATAATCCCGCGCGCAATATCCGGGGCAAATCTCTTTAGACGCATAAGCACAAACGGATTAAAAGAAATAACCAGCACCTTTCTGCCCTTTAAATGTTCATCGTGAAAGCGAACAAAATTCTTGACGAAAATATTGGTCAGGAAAGAAACAGTTTTAAATTCTATCACCAGCTCGACATCCCTGGGTATTGTTTCCACTGCTTTAATAAGCAAATTTTGGCGTCTTTTGGGATGATGGATGAAGCTGTGCGCAAGAAAAAAATTGCGCGTTAAATAATTATAGCGGATATCCATTTCAATGGAGCTCGCTCCCTGCTCTATGCCATAAATAAAAGATTCGGAGGTGTTGTCGGGATAGGGCCCCGCCCCGCCCCGATGGGCTATAATCTCTATATTTTCTCTCATGTTCATAATTCTTTGGATGATGCGCATTTCTTTACGGCCTCGGCCACGGCGGCCGCGGTACCGTCATAAAAAATATCTGGAATAATTTTTTCCGGTGAAGGGTCTTTAACCAAAGCGGCAAGCGCCTCCGCGGCCGCCAGGTACATCTCGTCTGTAATGCGGCGGACGCGGGCGTCCAGAAGTCCGCGGAAAATACCCGGGAATGCCAGAACATTATTTATTTGGTTGGGAAAATCACTGCGGCCCGTGCCGATCACGGCGGCTCCCGCCGCCAAAGCCTCATCCGGCATAATTTCAGGAACAGGATTCGCCATTGCAAAAACAATCGGTTCGTCCGCCATTGCTTTAATCATCTCTCCGTTTACTATCCCAGGACCCGAAACACCGATGAAAACATCTGCGTCTTTAAGCATTTCCGCAAGCGTTCCTTCTTTACCGTCGGGATTGGTGGCGCGCGCCATCTCAAGCTTATAAGGATTATCGGCAATATCCGTCCTGTCGGGACCAAGCGCCCCGTGTCTGTCGCAAATCACCAGTTGGCGCGCGCCTTTAAGCATCAAAAGCTTGGCAATAGAAATACCGGCCGCGCCCGCGCCGGAAATAACAATGGAAACATTCTCCATTTTTCGACCCGTAACTTTTAAAGCATTAATAAGCGCGGCCAGCGCAACAGTCGCCGTGCCGTGCTGATCATCGTGAAAAACCGGAATATCCAGCTCTTTTTTAAGCCTTTTCTCAATCTCAAAACAATGCGGCGCGCCAATATCCTCCAGATTAACACCGCCAAACGGCACCACTACGCGTTTGACAGTTTCAACAAACTCATCGGTGTTCTGCGTTGAAATACAAAGAGGAAAAGCATCAATATTGGCAAAACGCTTAAACAAAACGCACTTCCCCTCCATCACCGGCAGACTTGCCGCCGCACCGATATTACCAAGACCCAAAACCGATGAACCGTCCGTGATAACAGCGACAGCATTGGATTTCATCGTGTATTTGTAAATATTTTCGGGATTTTTAAAAATCTCCTCACACGGCGCCGCAACCCCGGGGGTATAAGCCAAACTTAAATCGTCATGATTAATAATCGGAACTTTTGACTGCACGCAAAGTTTGCCATGATAAGACTCATGAAGCTGAAGCGATCGCTGCGAAATGTTCATCGTTAATTAGGGCAACTTATACGAAGCAGTCTCAACTTCGGTCACAGACTGGGGAGCCACGGAAGCATCACTGCCCGGAGGAGGCGACAAAGGTCCTTTAACCCCCGGAGGGCCGGAAGGCCCGGTGGATGAAGGAACGGGAAGCGCCCCGCCTTGGAGGGGCGCCACAGCATCGCCCTCCGGCACCGACCGGCACCCAGCAAGCAAAAACGCTCCCAACATTAAAAATACAAGTTTCCTTTGCATAACAGTCCTACTAAATGACACAGGGACTTTCAGCAGCAAAAGCGCACGAAAGCTAATTTATTTCCAAAGTGGCCTCGGAAGTGGCTGTAGCTGGCTCCTTTATTTCCAGAGTAGCCTGTGAAGTGGCTGTAGCTGGCTCCTTTATTTCCAGAGTAGCCTGTGAAGTGGCAGTTGAACCTTCTCCAACATTTAATGTTGCTGTTGAAGACTCGCTTGTCCCATTTACTTCGTTGGCAGCGGGTTTTGGCTGGAAAAACTGGCAGCCCGCAAGGCCCAAACCAAGAACTACAAGAGAAATAAGTGCGAATAATCTTTTCATATCAAGATTAGGTTAATAAATAAATTCTACAAGATTCTATATTTTTTTTTCTACAAAGGAAAGGATTTTTTTATATCCCATACTAAAAAGACGTACTTTTCTCTTCTGTAATAGCCAGAATCGTCTTCGAATTGCGCTCAACTTTCAATGTAACATTGTGAGCCTGGCTATAATGATAATCGACGGGACCGGTTCCAATACCTATCGCATCCGTTTCTATCAAAACCAGATCATCAAATAGAGCCATCATATTTTCGGCCCCTCCCTTCACCAGAATATTTGCGCGTATTTGAGCAAGAAACTGCTCATTGTCGGTAACCGCGGCGGACTCCTCAGGCGATCCTTCGAAGTATCTGATACTTCCTACAATATTGCGGATTTCCTCAATAAGCTGCGGCTTATTCAGCCCTTCTCCCGTCTGCGAGTAAACGGCAAGTATCTTTCCAGAAGGCAATTCAAAATAATAATCAAAAGTGCTGGTGTCGGCAATGTAAACACTTGTAAAAGGATAAGTATTAAGTGTCTGGGACTGGATTACGGCCTTGCTGTCATATTCAATGTGCGACAAATAATTCTGCAGCGAAAGCCCTGCCGTATTTTCATCCACCGCAATTACCATGGTTGCCCCGTTGGGAAAAATCCTGGCCCAGCTAAGTTGATTATTTTCCAGATCCTTTTTCCAGAAAATCGTCTGGGTTTCCGCCTTGATGCGCTCCCAGTCAAAAGGGATTTTCACCGAATAACCGCCGGCCGCATCAGAATATGTTGGCCAGTCGGTGCTTAAAGGGAATTTCTGCAGCCCGTTTTCCTCACTGTACATGAAACGATAAATAATATCCGCGAACTCCCCGCGTGAAATATCCTTTTCGGCGTGCAGCTTGCCGTCGCCCATCGGCCATATAAACTGACGATTCTTGGCATACTGCGCGTATCGCGCGTACCAGCCGCCCATATCCACGTCCGGATAAGGATTTACAGTGGGTGCCGCGCCCAGATCCACCCCGAACGAAAGAAAAATAATCTTCAGACTCTCGGCGATATTAATATTCGTATCGGGTCTAAAAGTCCCGTCATCGTACCCTTCCACTATTCCCTTGCTGACACCTTTGTGTACATATTCGGAAAACCAGTCGTCCGCGTTTACATCGGAAAAAGTCAGATCCCCCAGATTGCCCTGCTGCGTCCCCGCCGCGATCATCACCATCTTCAGCGCTTCCGCCCTGTTAATACTCTGATCCGGCTTAAAAGTTCCATCGGGATAGCCCGAAATCACGCCTTTTGACTTCAAATACTCAACGGCGCCAAAGTAACTGGAACCTTCCGGTACATCGGGGAACGCCTGGGCCATAACGGCAACGGGTATAAGAATCAAAGCGAGGGCTATGACCAATTTTTTACGCATGGGTAAAGATTTTATGAATTAAATCGGACAACCGGAAAATTCGGACAATTTTCCGAAAGATTGAAGGCCAATAAGCACTTGATTATCCTTTGCCCAGACAGGATAAACGCTTATCCCTTTTTCCGTGCACAGCTTCTCCCTGAATTCGCAATTTACATAATTTATAAACTGAAAATCATCGCCGAAAAGCGTTTTTTGATCCTGGCAGTCGGCGCAAGAATCAGCTCCGTACATGACAATTCCGCGCTCAGTCATGCACTGCGCGAAACTTTTGGAAGATGCCGCACCCTGCGGCCAGAAGAAAAAAACCAGCGCAGCCAAAACGGCTGCCGCAAGAAAAATTATTAAATATAAGCTAATTTGCTTCGGCATCATCCAAAGCTTAAAGAATTAATAAATCGCTTCACCCGGAGAGTACATATCCCTGTTTTCTTCGCCGATGCGCTTGATGATCTCATCAACAACCTTGTCAAAAGGCACGGTTTTCTGGGTTCCCACCCTCATGTCTCTGACAATGGCGGCATTCTCGCGAACTTCAGTAATGCCGATGATAATCGTGTATGGCACTTTAAACTTATCGGCAAGACGCAATTGCGTTTTAATGGCTCCTTTACCCAGCGCGCCCATCGTCCTGATTCCATTGTCGCGAAGATCCACAATCAGCGGCAGACATTTTTTCTTGGCCTCTTTACCCAGCTGCGCGACAAAAACATGAAGATCATCCTTTTGCGGAACGCGTATCTTTTCCCGTTTCATATTGGCGATAATCCTTTCGATTCCGGCCGCGAAACCGCACGCAGGAGTCGGTTGACCGCCCATCAGCTCTATAAGACCGTCGTAGCGCCCGCCCCCGCCTATTGCGTTTTGCGCGCCATCCGTCTTATCCCAAAACTCAAAAACGGTTTTTGTATAATAATCCAGACCCCTCACAAGTGAGGGATTTTCATGATATTCAATGCCCAATTCCCCCAGATACTCCTTAAGTTCTTCATGATACTCTTTGCTCTCCTCGGAAAGATGATCGGACATTTTCGGTGCTATCTGGGCCAGGATTCTGCAGTCCTCCTCCTTGCAGTCCAGCAGTCGCAGCGGATTCTTGTCCAGACGTTGCTTGCAATTGGCGCAAAGAGAACGTTCTTTGCCGAAATAAAAATCCTTCAGAGCCTGTGCAAAATTCTGGCGATCTTCCGACGATCCGATACTGTTCAGTTGGAGCGTAAAAAGCTGGGCAATCCCAAGATCGTCCAGAATTTTATTGGAGAGATAAATGACCTGGGCATCCAGCGCGGGATCACTCTCACCGATAACCTCGAATCCGAACTGCCAGAATTGCCTGTAACGCCCCTTTTGCGGCCTGTCATAGCGGAAAAAATTCTCTATATAATATAGCTCAACGGGCTGTGGCCAGCTGTTCATGCCATTTTGGATATAAGATCTGACAACGCCGGCGGTTCCTTCAGGTCGCAGGGTCAGACTGCGCCCCTTGCGATCCTCGAATGTGTACATCTCTTTACTCACAATGTCGCTTGTGTCGCCGATACTGCGCCTGAAAACATCGGTGTATTCAAAAACCGGAGTGGAAATGCGCCTAAAACCGGCCTGCCTGCACCTGTGCCTGACCACCTTCTTTATAAAAGTATAATAATCGTGATCTTTGGGGAGGATGTCATGAACTCCTTTTGCGGTCTGATACGGAGGTCCTGCATTCTGCTGAGCCTCATTGTCTGCATTTTCATCGGTGGGCATAAAGTCGAAATAATTGGCTAAAAATATACTTAAAGCGTATGTCGGATTATAACATCTTTCAGGGAAAAAACTAGCTCTTATTTTTATCCTGAAAAGCGGTTTTTAACATCTGGAAACCCTGTTTGGAAGCATGGATAAGCCCCAAAAAGACAAAAATAAGGTCACGGATCCTGATAATGAAAACAAGCACAAAAGCATTAATTGCTACTCCAAGCGCCACGAAAACGGCCGCCGTTCCGCCTTCAAGAAGACCGAGCCCGCCCGGAACAGGCACAATATAGGCAATATAGGGGATGGTGGAAACAAGGAAAGTCTGAAGAAAAGTCAGGCGGACGCCCATAAATCGGGCAACCAGATAATGCTCCAGCAGCAAAAAGGATGTGGTAACAAGCGAAATCAGTACAAGCCCGAAAAAAGTTCTTAAATGATGCTTATAGAAAGAAGCCATTTCATTTTCCAGTTCAATGATTCTATCATGCAGGGACTGAACTTTCCGGAAGCGGTTAAACCGAAAAAAGCGAAGGATGGAACTAAAAAAGCCGATATTTTTCATCGACGCGAAATAAAACCAGAAAATCGCCGCAAACATAATTACAAGAAGTACCCAGCCGACCGTGCGCATTTCCGGCGGAAGCGAACCGTCCAGAATGGCTACCAAAATACCGATCCCAATAAAAAGAAACAGCGCCGCGAACTCCAGGGCTTTGTCTATTACGGCGGAAGATGTTGCCGTATTGGAGGGTACACCGTCATTTGAAAGTAGAAGGATTCTAAGCGGTTCCCCGCCGGTCTGGGCGCTTGGAGTCAGGTAGCTGAGCGCGAAACCGGACATTCTGTGAAGAAAAAGACGCCAGAAAGAAATGCCCGCGCCGCTGATTGTGCGCAAAATCAGATGCCATCGAAGGGTATAAAGGCCGAAATTCAGGAAAGAAAGGAAAATGAAAATGCCAAAATGAAGCAGCGAAAACTGACGAAGGTGCCGCCATATTTCATCAAAACCCGTCTGAAGCACAACCCCTGCGAAAAGGATAATGCCGAGAACTGTAAATAAGGAAAGAACTACAAGTCGCTTTTTCATGATCAACCGTCATAGTACATGCGAAGGGAAGGATCGGCAAGCACGCGCG
>JAHJEW010000001.1 GCA_018825335.1 Patescibacteria group bacterium
ATTATTTTATTTTTTGCGATCAACTGGGGCTCCTACTCCGAACTTTTTAAGCTTAAATTCGATAAACTGACCGGCAACTTCAAACTCAACCCATTCATCCAGCAGCTCATAGGATCGGGCGAACCCGTTGAGCAACAGCTGCTCCCAATCGTGGCTACGCCGCAGCAAAACGTTCTGCAGATCCCGCCGCTGGCCATGGACGTCGCGCCTCCCGATGACCGCATCATAATCCCCCGCATCAACAAAAATGTACCGGTAGTAAAAGTGAACGATGAAAACTTAAGAAATCGTGACTGGGGGGCACTGGAAAAAGATATTCAGGAAGCGCTCAAAGAAGGTGTGGTGCATTATCCCGGCACGGCCCAGGCGGGCGAAAAGGGCAACGTGGTTATTACCGGACACAGCTCTTATTTTCCATGGGATCCCGGCCGTTTCAAGGACGTTTTCGCCCTATTACATGAAGTGAACATCGGGGATGACATAATTATTTATCACGATCAGAAACAGGTGAAATACAAGGTATACGACAAGAAGGTTGTTCTGCCCGACCAGGTGGATATCCTTACCCAGGAGGGAGGGGACCGCCTGACTTTAATTACATGTACACCGGTCGGAACAAATCTAAAACGACTGGTAGTGCTCGCAAAACCGGTCTAACCCGTCAAAGTCCGCTTTTGAAATTCAACCTAGGACATTCGAAATTGAATTGACATTTGAAATTTGGATTTTGGATTTTTCCTCAAATCTCCTGCAGCCGTTTCAAAAGTTCTTCTTCCTCGGCTTTTTCTTCCACTTCGGCCTTTTTCTCTTTACCGGCGATCTCCTCGCGCTTTTCTTTGGTCTCGAACTCTTTCCACTCAATCATGTGTTTCTCGTTCAATTTGGTTAATTCTTCTTCATACTCTTTATCCAGCTTATCCAGCTGGTTTTTCTCCGTTAAAAGAATGTCGCGGAACTTGGCTATTTGATCCTCGGTCATTATAGGCAGGATCTGGAACCAGTAATCGCGTTCATCCTCGTTCATGGATTCGGTATTTTTGATCAGATCGACAAGATCGGGGAATTTTTCACTGACAAGTTTCGGCACCTTGTATTTGTCCGGAGGCGCAACAGTCTGAGCCGCGCCGAATAAGGCTTCATCGTTAAGATCAAATGTTGGAGTCGGTTTTTTGGCCTGGGGAGCTGTTGGGACGGCTGCGCCCTGCGCAGCCGGAGCCGCGCCGCCGCCACCCGCGCCGCCGCCCGTGATTTGTATATCATCCTGTTGTCCCTGTCCGTTAGCCATAAATTTTGTGTTGAAATCTAATTATTATAGTTAAAATCGGGCAAAATTGCAACGCGTCAGGCCGCGCCGCCGCTCGGTGGAGGCGTCGGGGCGGCCGTGGGAGCCGCCGGCGAGGCAGCCGGAGCGGCGGCTGCAGTTGCGGGAGCCGCCTCCGTCGCAGGCGCGGCCTTCCAGTCATCAAATTTATTTTCCATAAAATCAATCACCAGACCTTTTGTATCTTTGGTTGCCCCGTTTAGCTCAAGCGCAGCCTTAAAGGCGGTAAACTGGTCTTCGTCAACATGTATTGGCGAACGCGTTAATTTAAGTACGGCGGGAACTTTCATTTTTGCCAGAACCTCCGCGCCATTTTTCTTTATGCCGAACTTTTCATCGGCAAACTTAACAAACTTTGGAATCAGTTCCTTTTCAATCTTTTCTATCTGCTCCTTTGATTTTCCGGCATATGTCGCCATGTCGCGCAGTCTTCGCACAGTCGGATTTTGCATAACCTTGTCAAAAATCTTATCCAGACCGAACATACTGAGCATAGAGGCAATAATCGGATGATCCTTAAACATATTCTGTAAAAACCCTGCCGGATCTTCCAGAGGATTGATCTTTTCTTCAGCTTCCGCGCCTTCAGCCCCGGCCTCTCCACCCTCCGGAGTCTCTCCGGGTGCGGGCGCTTTCTGCTTCTCCGCTTCCAGTTTGGCATCCAGATCAGTCTTTGCTTTTGTATCGATTCTCAAAGATTCGGCATTTTTTTTCTCTATAAAATTGGTAACGGCGCCGTCTATAGAAGTGAGAACCTGTTTATATCCGGTCTCTAAAGAAGCATCCAGATTCGGAACCTTATCCTTAAGCCCTACTACCTCATTCAGCTTTTCTCTTACACCTTTCTGCACCTCCGTCAAAGCCGCCGCGGCCGCGAAAGACGCAGCCAGCTTAACAGCCTCTTCCTGAACCAGTCGCAGACTATCGGGTCTGTTCAGGGACTCTTCATGCAGTTTACTTTTCTCATTCACAAAATAGGAGCTTAACTTTGGATCCAGCCCCTCCAGGGACGGATTAATCTTATCCATTTCCTTTCTAATGCCTGCTATGTCCAAAGCAAAGTCGCGGGCTTCCGTATCGCTAAGATCAAGATAAAGCTCTTTTTCCGTAAGTTCCGGATGAGACGCCCTCCAGTCATTGAAAGTCATGGGTTTAAGATCTTTTTCCACATTCTCCTCGGTAACTCTACCTGTAATATCTTCATCCATATTTTTTACATATTTACCAAAAACAGCGGTCGCGTACTGATCTATATATTGCGGCTTTAGATATTTCCCGCTTTCTTGTGATTCCTTTATTCCAGCTTTAATGGTACCCAAAACCATGGCGCGCGCCTTTGTAAATACAGAATTGGAATTCAACTTCTCTTTCGTATCATCATCGCCAACAAGCCAGATACTTTCGGCCAAAACCGCCTGCGCGAACTCATCCGCGTATTTTGTGCGGATATTCTCATCCAAATGAGTTGAAAAAAGTGTAGTAAGAATCTGGGTAATGATCTGGTCCGAGCTCGCCTGTTTCCGTTCCATCTGCTTCATCGCTGCCTTCAACTGTTCAAGCTTGCCGGACGCAACGCCCTTTATCGCATCCTTTTTACCTTCAAAAAAAGTAATAACCTCACGTTTCTTTTGCGCGTCGGATAGTTCGTCCAGGCCCAGATCCTTTCCGAGAGCCTGCTGATCCGGCGTTTCCTGCGCTGCGGCTGGGGGTGTTGGCCGATTTGGTGTTTTTTCTGTCATAAAAAAAATTATTTATTATCGGCCTTTTCTTCCTGCGGTTTCTGTCGCTCCGGAACTTTCATGAATCCAAGCCAGTTCTGCGCGAACAGTGTGGATTTCATAACCTCTTCCTCTTTTTTTACGCCCTCCGCAGTCATATATTTCATTTTCAGCAAAGGCTCGGTTTGGCTTATAATCGCCACAAAATCAGCCTGATCCTCCTTGCCTTTCACCGGAGCCTTTACCCCCTTGAAAAACAAAAGATCACCAACGCGAACGTTGGATTTTTTAAAATCGTTTTTCTCATTGTTGAAAACAAAATCATCGGTATTTTGCATGGTAAGAAGCAAAGTAGCCGTGTCCTTTTTCATGGGCAGATGCAGCGCGGTCGTAACAAACTCAAGCGCTTTGTCGGGGGATTTGCTGTAATCATTCTTCTCCGCCGCGTCCAAATCGACCTTCATCGATTCAAGCTGCTTTTTGCTGATTTTCAGCCCGCCAAACCCGAAAATATCCGCAATCTCGCCGGACGAAACCATCTTCATTAAATCCGAAAGCTGCTCAAACATTTTTTTCATCAGCTCGCCCAAAGATAAATTCTTCACATCTTCAATGGTTTTCGCGGTGCCCGATTTTTTCTCTCCTTCGGGTTTAGCCTCCGTACCGGGTTTTTCACCGGTTGCGACACCGGTCTTTTCGCCTGCACCGCCCAAAAGATCGCCTGACAAAATCCCCTTAATAAACTCCTTCTGCGCCGGATTTTCAGTCTCCACCATTTCCGCTCCCTTCGCGGCTATCGCCGCTCGGTCGCTTTCCACCTTCGTCTTCAAATAATCAAAAACCCCGGCCGGAAACTCGGACTTAAAAAAATCCTGGTTCACAAGATAAAGCGCCTGAACTTTAAAATCTTCCGAACCGGCAAACATCTCATCTATCTTCTTTTCAAAGCCTTCTCCGCTTGGCAGACCCTTTATAAAATCGGATGTCCCTTTTGGAAAAAGTTTGGTCTCAAACTGCTTCATCTGCTCGTCTGAAACGGCCAGAGCAGCGGCAAAATACGGAGACTGTTTCTGAAGATCCGTATACAAGTCTATAACAAATTGCGTCAACTCTAAAGAGGTAATTTGCAGCGCGGGGAAATCCTTCTGCAGATCGGGATATCTAAAAAGCCGGAAAAGCTTATCCATCATTTCAGCGTTTTTCGGATCAAAAGATTCGGGCGCCTTTTTCAACCCCTCAACAAACTGCGAAAGCTCTTTTTTTTCCGGATCCTCCGGCGCTTTTTCCGGTGTAACATTAACATCGATCGGAACACC
>JAHJEW010000113.1 GCA_018825335.1 Patescibacteria group bacterium
GCTCTTTATAGAGGATTTTTAGGGGTCTTCTATTTCTGGTAGACTTTACCCAGCCACTATTATGATAGATTAGACGCTTTTCAACGTTATTTGTTTGACCAATGTACAAACGTCCATCTAGCTCACTTTTTAACACATATACATAATTCATATATACTCCAATTTTCATAGAGGGATTCGAACCCCCGCGTGCCCCGCCAGGGCGGGGTGCCTTACCACTTGGCGACTCCCCATTATGCAACCAAAGCACGGAGATTCTACCCAAAACAGTCATCCACTTCAAGCTCACTTGCACCCAAAGGCTATGCAGACAAACCCGCCTTCTTTAGTTCAGCTTCAATAATCTTCTTCACATCGCCAACGCACTTTCGAATCTGATCCTGCAGATTCCAGACCTGATAATTGAAATCATCCGCCTGATCCATCTCTCTTTCGGCGCTTCGCATTCTGCGCCGGATTTCCGCTTGCGGCAGCTCACCGCGCTTGGCAATGCGTGAAAGCAGCTTCTCTTTGCTCTCGGCCTTAAGGAAAATCGTTACAAGATTCTTCGCCGGAACCACCTTCTTCATAGAGTGCGCTCCCTGTACATCCACCTCCCGCACTATAACTTCACCGGCCTTTAAAGCCTCTATTATGGGCTTTTTAAGAGTCCCGTAATAATTTGTCTCATGCACGCGCGCCCATTCCAGAAACTTCCCCTCCTTAATGCCCTTCTCAAATTCCTCCCTGGAAATAAAATGATAAACCTCCCCGTCCTTTTCACCCGGCCGGATTTCACGCGTGGTGTGGGAGATCGGATACTTGAACCACGGATATTTCTTTTTCAGATGCCGTATAACAGTTCCCTTCCCCACCCCTGACGGTCCGCAAATAATGAAAAGCAAACCGGTTAAATTTTTATCCATCGATCAATAAAAAATATTGCCCGGACAGTATAGCAAAAGACCTGAAAAAATGATATAATGCCATGATCTCTACTTTTCGAAATGGCCGTCGACCACGGCCCCTACCTCCGCTTCGGCGGAGCGAAAATCAAAAACAAACGAAACAAAAACTGTCTTATTCCCGCCACGGTGGGAAAGCAAAACAAAAATAAAAAAGGACGCCGGTGTATAGCGTCCTAAAAGAAATCACCAAAGAACGGTAGAGATTCAGTCCCGCACCTCGTTGTACGGGGCGGCACCAGGTCCACGGTCGTAACCCTGTTGCTCCAGCTCCTTGATCTTCTTTATCCTCTGGGCTCGTAAAATAAGCGCCAGATAGGGTTAGATCAGGGCAGCCTAAAAGGGCGCCTGCCATATTATATTTTGGCGGACGCCCTTTTTCTTATGAAGAAAAAACTAAAACGGCAGATCATCGATCGTCACTTCATCTTCACTGACCGGCGCGGAACTCATATCCACGCCCGCGTTGACCTCTTTACCCAAACCCGCATGCGCTGATTGCGAACCAATGTCGCCGGCCGCAACGGAATTATAACCTCCCGAAACCGGCTCACCCTTTCGGTCCAGCATAATCATATTATCGGCAACGATTTCCGTTCGATAACGTTTCTGACCATCCTCACCCTCCCAGTCACGTGTCTGAATCCGGCCCTCAATGAAAACCTTGCCGCCCTTTTTAAGATACTGACCGCAAATCTCGGCCAATTTTCTCCACGCGACAACATTGTGATATTCAGCTTTGTCCTGACGCTGACCACTCTGATCAGTCCATGAAAAATTCGTAGCGACGCTGAAAGTCGCAACCGTCGCCCCTCCGGGGACCTGACGCAACTCGGGATCACGCGTCAAGTTTCCAATCAGTTGTGCCCGATTCAATGACATTGCCATAAGCCAAAAAGTTAAAAAATGCAGGCGCATAATAGCTCTGCAATCAGCCCCCGTCCACCAAACCGCAATTGACATCCGAGATTTCTTGCAGCAAAGACCTATTTATCTGGATCTGTTCATGCCTCCCGAAGAAATAGCCAAAGCCGAACAAAAGACATAAAAGCAAAAAAATCATCCCCATCGTCACGTAAACTTCCATCTTGTTGAGAACCAGGTTTTTCATTATGGTACGCTTATGAATTTATATGCATTCATTCTTGGAAGGAAAAATCTGCTAAGTACGGCTGAGATTCTTGCAGTACTGAAGCCGGAAAATCATGTCCTTGACCTTGGTCGGGAAACACTTATCGCTTCTTTTTCCCATCCGCTCAGCCGGCCGCAGGACAGTCTTGATAAATTGGGTGGAACAACGAAAATCGCTGAAGTTTTTGGCGAATTTCCGCTGTCCACGCAGGACCTTGCATCCCCCGTAAGCGCGCACCTGATCGAAACCCTCAAAGATCATGGCGGCAAACTGCCCTACGGCCTGAGCATCTACAATTTCTCACAAAGACATGAAGCAATTATAAAAAGAGTCTTAATTAATGTTAAAAAGGAGCTAAAATCTGCCGGGATCAAAAGCCGTTTCATAAACAAGAACTTCGGCAACCTTAAAACCGCGGCCATAATAGGCGAAAAACTTATCCAAAAAGGCGCGGAAATTCTTATTATCGAGGGACGGGACAAACTATTTTTCGCCCGCACGGTAGCCATTCAGGATATCGATGCATACAGCCACCGCGACTTCAACCGTCCGGTGCGCGACGCCAGACTTGGCATGCTGCCGCCAAAACTCGCCCAGATCATGATCAATCTTGGCGGTAAAACCGACCTTGAAAATCCCCCTGAAAAAGCCGCCATGCTATTCGACCCATTCGCCGGAATCGGAACCATCCTAACCGAAGGAATAAGAATGAAGTACAACGTCGTCGGCTCCGACATCAACCAAAAAGTTCTCGACGGCGCACAGGAAAACATCTTATGGACTTATCAGCAAAATCGCAGCATCACACACACATCCAGACTCTTTTTAAAAGATGCCACCACGCTTAAAAAAAACGATCTCCCCGAACAAATTGACCTAGTAGTAACTGAATCATACCTGGGCCCGCCACTCAGCCGCGTACCGGATCAGGAGCAGATAAAAAGAAATTTCGGACGCATTCAAGAAACTCTTATAAGATTCTTCAGAGCGATTCATCCCATCCTCCAGCCAAAAACTCCCATAATAATAAGTTTCCCCGCATACCGCGACGGCAGCAAATATCACACAATCCAAAATCTCCCGTCCGAAATAGAACAACTGGGCTTCAAAACAGACCCGCTGATTCCGGGCCGCGAAAGCCTTATTTACGACCGCCCCGATCAGACCGTCTGCCGCGAAATCCACCGCTTCATCCGAAAATAGCGCACAAGAAAAACAAAATAGCGCTTGAAACTTTGGCGCACTTGGCTATAATAACCCTGCTCTGAATAAAGAGCGATTTCGCCTTGTGCAAACGCATCGCGCGCACAAAAGCGAAGCCCATTAAAAACCTGGTAATCCCCTGTAGCTCAGTGGTAGAGCAACCGGCTGTGATCATTAAACGCAGCTTCCCCACGAAAGTGGGGTTGAAACTCGTCGGGATAACGGTGAAGGCTAAAGCTAAACACAGCTATGCTAATACCGTGGGAACCCTTCCTTTGGAAGGGGCCCCGTAGAGACTAGATACCGACGCACCTAAAGTCTTATTGGCAATGGTGAAGATATAGTCCACGCCTCATGGAAACATGCGGATAAGTGTAACCGGTAGGTCGTTGGTTCGAGCCCAACCGGGGGAGCCAAATTAAAAGTCTTTATATTAAAGACTTTTTTTGTTACATTTTTCTACATTATTAAATAACTATGAACGATAAAAGAACTTATAAAGATAGAGCCGCATAAATAATAAAAGCAGTTGCGAAGAGAAGAAAGAGCTTACGAATTAAAGCAATTGAATATAAAGGGGGCAAATGCCAAAACTGCGGTTATAATAAATGTTTAGAAGCCTTAGAGTTTCACCATAATCAAAGTAAAAAGAACTTTGGCATTTCCAGCAGAGGCTACACTAGAAGCTGGAATAAAGTGCAAAAAGAGCTCGATTTATGCATCTTACTTTGCGCTAATTGCCACAGAGAAATCGAGAATGAATCGAGATAAACAATAAATCATCTTCATTTTAAACGAATCACAATAACACAAACCCTTCCCCAACCGGGGGAGCCAAATTTTATGTTGTGAGTTTGTTGCCAACCCAACAAGTAAGAAGTACCATAACAACGAATGTCCAATGATGGCGGGAAGTACTCCTGAATAAATCAGAAATATGAAAACGTTATCGGAAATCTTTTACTAAATTCAATTGCATGAAAAACTTCAAGTTAATAAGTACCTTTGTTTTGTCTTTGTTTATTTTTTCCGCATGCGCATCTTCCTCTGATATGAAGGCCGATGTTTTTGCGGCAAATAATCCTTTAATAGCGCCAAGTGAGATAAACCGGATTCTTACTGATAAAACCATTAATAATTTACAAATTATTGACGTGAGGACTCCGTCTGAATTTGCGGTCGGCTGTTTACCCGGGGCAAAAAACATAGATTTAAAATCCCCCGATTTTTTGAGCCAAATCGGCGAGTTAGATAAAAACGGCTACTATCTGGTTTATTGCAAGTCCGGCGTCAGGAGCGATCAAGCCGCAACTGAAATAAAACAGGCCGGTTTTAACAATATTATCCAGTTAAAGGGAGGGATTACCGGCTGGACAACGGCGGGTTATAGCTTGAGTTACAACTGTAAATGAGTGAATCCGAAAAATTAATATCCCAATCAGAAAGAACCATACCTGACTATTAAAGACTTCCACGTCGCCAGTGTAGGAATTTTCTATATACTATTCAATGACATACCCCACGAAAAAAGTTACCCTAACCCAGTACAAAATTAAACAAATAGCCGGTAAAGATGATCCCAAATCCCACTATTCCGGCAAAAATAATGATAAGTTTTGTTTTCATAACTTTTTTCAGGATCATAAACTCCGGCAATGAAAGCCCCGTAACCGCCATCATGAAGGCAAGGGTTGTACCCATGGACATCCCCTTTTCAGTAAGAACGCTAACCAACGGTATTATACCTGCGGCGTTTGAATAGAGAGGGATTCCGATTAACGTTGCCAAAGGAACAGCGTACCATTTATCGCTTCCGGCATAGGCGGCAAGAAAATCCACCGGCACATATCCATGAATCCAGGCTCCGATCCCGATACCTATTACGACGTAAATCCAGACTTTTTTAAGTATATTCAAAGTATATTTTCCGGCATAAATCAGCCTTTCTTTCCTTGTCTTTTTCGGGGCTTCTCTTGGCTCTTTAGTCAGGTTTTTATGGACAAATCCCGCAACCAGTTTTTCCAGTTTCAGCCTACCAATGATGATTCCCGACATGATAGCGATCAAGAGTCCGCTGAAAATATAGATTAGGGCAACCTTCCATCCAAACATGCCGAATAACAAGACCAAAGCCACTTCGTTTATCATCGGTGAGGCCACCAGAAAAGAAAATGTCACACCCAAAGGTACACCGGCTTCTACAAATCCAAGAAATAAAGGGACAGCGCTGCAGGTACAAAATGGAGTTACAATCCCGATCAACGCAGCCAAAACATTCCCGGTCCATTCATTATTGCGGGATAAGAACTTGCGTGTTTTTTCGGGCGGCAGATAGGTCCTGATTACGGAAACAGCAAAGATTATCACCAATAACAGGATGAAAATCTTTATAGTGTCATAAATGAAAAAATCCATCGCCTCCCCAAGACCGGTTTCTTTTGAGATTGCAAGCAAGCCATATGTAAGCCAATCCGCAAAAACCTTAACAGGATAAAAAATATCCATTATTTATGAATTAACAGTTACCGCCACGTTTGCAGCCGGACTTTGTATGTTTAAATTCTTTGCCGGATAAACGCTCAATAAATTATTCATTTGATTTATATATTTCGCTATCTCTTCCATATTAAGGGAGTAAATGACTTTTAATCCATCCTTCCTTGAAGTAATCAAATTCAACTTTCGCATCACCTTAAGATGATGCGAAACCAGATTTTGCGGTAACTTAAGGTTTTTCCAAACTTCACACACGCATTTCTCTCCGCTTTTAAGCTGACAAAGAATCCTGATACGGTTGCCATCGGCGATTATTCGCAAAAAAGCAGCCAGAGAGTCGATTTTTCCGGCCTTATCCCCTTTACAACAATCAGGTATCATAGTTAACTACATCAATACTCATTGATATACTAACATCATTAAAACCAAAATCAAATACTACGTCGCCAGTGGCGGCATTTCCTATATTCTATTCAATGACATACCCTCAAAAAACGTTAGGATAACGCCCATTAGGGGGAGCCAAATTTTATGTTGTGCGTTTGTTGCCAACCCAACAAGTAAGAAGTACCATAGCAACGAACGTCCAATAATGGCGGGAATCGAAAGATTGCCCGTCCAGTGGGGAGAAGCAATCCACCACTTTATCGGAAATCTTTTACTAAATTCAATTGCATGAAAAACTTCAAGTTAATAAGTACCTGAGCCAAATCGGCGCATTAGATAAAAACGGCTACTATCTGGTTTATTGCAAGTCCGGCGTCAGGAGCGATCAAGCCGCAACTGAAATAAAACAGGCCGGTTTTAAAAATATTATCCAGTTAAAGGGAGGGATTACCGGCTTGGTAACGGCGGGTTATAGCTTGAGTAACGACTGTAAATGAGTGAATCCGAAAAATTAATATCCAAATCAGAAAGAACCATACCTGCCGATCAAAGACCAACATAAACAATAGCGTAACAAGAAAATTTATCTGACAACAAACTTGGAGGTCATTCTCTTGATCATAGCCATAGTATCCATACTTCCAAATTCCTCATATTTACGCCTTACAGTCCAGGGTTTTGAAATCCGGGCACTATACAGAAGCCGGTTCATCAAATGGCATGAAATAGAGCAATTTGGATATGGATCTATAAGAGGTACAGAAATGATAGTCTTCAATTATAGTAAAAGTCACACCAAAAATAAGACGATGAAATATTTAGGTAAAACCATTTCAGGCGCCGAAGGAGGATTCGATACATATGGCCATTCGGCAAAGGAATTAGTAAAGATATTAAATGAATGGAAAGAGAAATATTCAAAAACAAGTCAATAAATATATCCACTAAGGGGAGCCATTCAATTTTCAGAATCATCTTTATCCATATTCAATTTAAGCTTTTTAAATCTACAATGGGTTTTTTCATGATATTTGCCATCAACATCACGCTCATCCAAATAACCCAAATAAACAAGAATATTCTGAAACATTCGTGCATGCTCACTATAATTTAGAAAATAATAAAGGGATAATGAATATCACAATATGAAACTATAAATCAACCGGTTTTTACTCAACAACCTTCAAAGAAGGATCTCCAAGTAGCATTGAATACCACCTGTTCATTGTGTATTTACCTTTTGGATACAAAGATTCTCCAAGAGTCTTGCCATGACTTATACCCATATAAAAATTGGAAGGTGATGGAGGTTGAACAATGGCAGCGGGACCTTTTTCGGCCTTCAATAAAGCTTCAACCAACGCATCATCTGAACCCCAGAAATAATGAACCATTGAACAAGACTCAGGATGATAAAAGGGAATTATATTTTCAAATTGATTCACGTCTCCGACTGAAAAACCCTGAATAGACGTTTTACTACCATGAAAATTTGCATAGACAGCCTGATCCGTTGACACGAAAAATTTCCTGAAAGCAGTATTGCCTTTCTCTACATCCGCCTGCTCAATATAATGAGTTTTCATTGCAATATCCGATCCGGCAAAGACAATTTGCATTGCACAAAAAGGACTGGTCAAAGCTCCCTTACGAATTTCCATTTCCGTTTTTGTGCAATTTTCCGGATATTCCTTATCGAATTCCAAAGATTTCCAAAAATGCACTTCATGCATCGGGCGCACATTCAAAGTTTTTGTAATAATTTTATTCAAATCTTCGGTTGTTCTAACCGGCCATCTCCCAACAACGGCCTCAAAATCAAACTCTTCCGAAAAAGGAACCGTATCGTTAAATCCATCACCATCTTTATCCCATTCATCCAGATCCGCATAATAGAGATCGGAAATAGTCATAGTTCGACCATCACCTTCACTTGATGATAACAAATAATATCCGCTCGGCACATTCCAGCTCTTGCCCAGATCCTGAGATCCTTCCAGATTAAATTTAATATCCTCATCCGCATTAGCTTTCCATCTAAAATCTTCCCTAACTTCCGTATCTCCCACCAGCAGAAAATTAGTTGACTCCCTAACTCTGTTTCTAATAAAAGTCTTTATTTTTTCAGCGGGAGATTTTCCATTGCAATCATTATCCAGATCCTCAACCATGACGGTTTCCACCGCGAATCCCTCTTTTTCTTTGGCTTCAATAAAACGGATTAACGTATCTCTGAATAATTTACGCGTTATGATTACATAATCTTTATTATTATAATCACGAAGGCCCGTTTCTTCCCCATATGATGGCAGGTCGCTATGACATGTATTTGAAACCACAGAACCACCAACACCGGCAACTGCAATCCCGGACACAATAATAGCCCGCCTGACCATATTTCTATATCGCGATAATCGCTGATCTCCAGGCAAGTTTGGCGCTTTTTCCCCTTTTTCCATTCGTATTCCACAACCTTCCGACCCCTTTCGTGACCGTTTTTTTCTATCCGTTGGAGATGATAAGTTTTTCGATTTCATAGATTGCTATTATTATATAAATATCGTTATTTGTCAATAGTCTTGACAATTACCAGAATATTAGTTATATTGAAGGTCCAATAGGTAGAGTTGTAGAGGTTATTTAATAAGTTCCAATAAATTCCTTGATACAAAGCTTATAGGAATTTATTTCTTAACCTTTTTTTATGAAAGGTATCATTAAAAAGCTGAGTGAAAACGGCTTTGGTTTTATTACTCCCGATAACGGAGGAAAAGACGTATTTTTTCACGCAAACGACGTCGCTGACGAAGGCTTTAAGAGCCTGCAGGAAGGTGACGCCGTTATGTTCCAGATGGGGGAATCTCCAAAGGGACCAAAAGCAACCGACGTAAAGGTTGCCGGTGCTGAAACCAGCGCTGAAGCAGAAGCTGCTCCAAGCGAAGAAAGCTCGGAAGAGTAATCGAAAGTTACGTAAAAAAGGGCCGTTGTCAGCCAATACACAAAAATACTGCTCAAACATATTCCTGTAACCGATTTTGTTCTTACAAAGACTATTACCATTCTACAAAAGATGGAAAACATGCCCAAGATAAAA
>JAHJEW010000114.1 GCA_018825335.1 Patescibacteria group bacterium
ACAGCACAAAAAACCCGTGAGCTGAACTGTCTTGAGGACTGAGGGTCAAAAACGAGTGACCAATCTCAATCCAAAGACAGCTCAGCTCACGGGCTTCATGCGAAAAGTTATTTCAAGTCCCCTCCAAGCTCCAGGAAGGCAAAGTACAACGTTGGGCGCCCCAAAAAGTATTGGTTTCCAGAGCAGTTTCTTCTCTTACATCATTACTAATGTAAGGCGGAACATCTCTCATAATCTGATTCATAATGTCTGAAGCAAGCTTCAAGACATCACAATCAGGCTATGAAGCCTAACCTGAACCTTCTACAGTCCGGCCTACGAGACCACCGAACGAAAAGGAAAAGTACGTCAGAAACCTGGTGGACTTCTGAACGCAGATGCACTCGTCACTTCAAGAAGCTTAGAGAGGGAGCTACCAATGAAATTAATGAGGAGGTGGGTCTTCATTAAAATCATCAGCAGCTCTCTCCCTATCTTCCAAAAATGGTACGGAGTGCCGGGAGGGGACTTTTTTTCAAAGGACTTTTCAGTCCGCCTTAAGCAGGGATTGAATATCGATACCAACACTATGATTAGAATTGGAACAGATTAGAGACCTCAAGCAAAAGCTTAAAGAATGAAATCTAAATTTTCCGTCTAAAAAAGTTTGAACGGCTCAATGCAAGCATTAAACCAAACAAAACTCTTCAAAGGCGAAAAATAACATCGATCATATTAACCGGATTCTTGACTTACAAGCCCCATCAAGAACGGAAAACAAGAAAAAGTAGAAAATCTGAGGAGATTTTTTACTTCCTACTCAATCCCGAAAGCTTAAGGAGGAAGCTGCCTGAAAGCAAAATTGTGAAAGTTTTTAAGGCTCGCAACAATTAAGTTTTCTGACAGCTTTCTCCCTATCTTCCGGGGCGGCGTAAAAGCCTTTATCTTTTTTTCAAACATCAAATTATTCTGCGTATCATGTAATAATATCATAATATTTATTTACCTGTCAAGGGTAAATAAGAGAAAAGAATCAGGCTGCTTGAAAAAGCCGCTTGATTTTGCCCAACGAAAGTGATTACCCGTGTATGTAAATCCCTGAAAAAAGATTTTTTATTTCAACTTTGCCAAAGCCAACAGGTATTTTTGTCCAGGGGAAAAGAAATATCTGACGATCTCAAATCCATTATTATTCAAGAGGAAAGTCATGTTCTTTTTATCGTATTTGTAGGAATAATATGTCAGTATCCTTTCGCCGGTTTTAAAATTTATTTCACGGTTAAGATATTTGATCGTCTTGTCTTTTTTAAAAGTAAAAAAGTACTCAATAGTATTAAACTGTGGATATAATTTATTTCTCCCAAATTCTATCTCGATAACTCCATCCGTTCTTTTCAGCCCGCTTCTCATAATTGCGCCGAATGACAATTTCTGGAGGACCTTTGTATTATATGCGCTCAGAATATCTCCTATATCCAGAATTTTTCCTTTTTCCAGAATTTGCACCGCAAATAAAAGATAATCGTTTTTATCCATGCTTCTCCGAATAAAATTCAAAGTAGTTATTTGATCGAGGTTTCCAAGGGTATTGCCCAGGATGCTGATCAAATTACCGCTTTTGGTTTGTTTTCTTATTTTTGGCGCCAATTTTTCCAGATGCTCAAAATCGCCTATGTAAGCGGTTTTTTCCCCGGGAACTTCCTGTAAGGTTTTTAGCCCGGCCTTAACCATGTGTAAGCTGACATCAATGGCAAAATATCGCATGGGGCGATTTTTCAAAAAGGCATTCATGATCATTTTGTCTTTTTCACCGTTGCCAATGCCAAGACTTACCAGGTTTTTAACCTTGGGATTAACCAATTTAACTATTTCCGGAAGGTCGGTAGAGAGAAGATCAATTTCAAGCTGCCAGTTAATGTACTGGGGATCTTTGCAAACATCCAGCCAGTTTTGCGTTTCTTTATTACCCCAGTACTGGAATTTTGTGGGAATATTTCGATGGCATAAAGAAATCATGAATTCTTCATTGTCTTTTCTGTTAGTATCCAGAATTTTAATTTTTGGCTTGAGTGTCTTTGGCATTTGGTAATTTATTAAAAAATTTATTTTTTATGGACATCAATAATGTTATTAATTTGTCCCAGAGCGGTAAATACATCCATTAATTGATTTAATTCTTTAATTTCAAGAATCATTTCCATTGAGCCGATTTTCGATTTGTGTGCCGGCGCCTGAACGGAAACCTTGGCAATATTTACATTGAAACGCGATACGGTAGCGGCTATATCTCTGAAAAGCCCCATCCGGTCTTTGAAATTAACCATAATTTTTACCGAGTATAAGGCGCGAGCGGACTTTTTACGCTGTAAAGAATTTTTATCACTAAGCACTTCTTCCTCTGAAAAAATGGTATTTATCACTTCCCGTGGCAGAATTTCTCCACGGCCGATCAATATCAGCAGTTTCTTCAAATCATTGGCTTTAAATTTATCCAGAGCATATCTGATTTTTGTCTCGGGGATTTTTGAAAGCCTGGTTTCCTGATAATGCATCAGTTCATTTTCAAGTAACTTTTTACCGAACTTATAACATTTGTCTGAACTTTCTTTTTTATAAAAAGTTTTAATTTTTTGTTTTGCATCGGCTGTTTTAACCACTTTAAGCCATTCCAGATGAGGACATGGTGTTTTCGCGGTGATAATATTTATCGTATCGCCCGTCTTTAATTGCGTCTCAACCGGCACCGAAACACCGTCAATTTCGGCTTTTATGGCTTTATGTCCGATATCCGGATTAACAGCATAAGCAAAATCTAAAACCGTTGCTCCTTCCGGAAGGCCGATTATTTTTCCCTTTGGCGTAAAAGTGAAAATACTGTTTTTAAAGACATCCATTTTAAGATTATCAAGAAAATTTTGATCGGACGGCAATTCATTTCCAATTTCCAATACTTTTTGCAGCCATTTCGTCTTTTCTTTAATAATGCGTGATGCTTTCCGTGGATTTTTTACGGAGACTTTATAAATGTTGGATAACATGCCGAATTCATTAATCCTGTGCATCTGCGGAGTCATAATCTGAAATCCCGTTGGAACCCCGTTTACACCAAAAACCGCCGTATGAAGACCGCGATAATTGTTTGCCTTGGGGACAACGATGTAATCTTTCATCTTATGGAATCTGGGTCTAAATAGACTGTGAAGAATCCCAAGGACGGTATAACAGTCTTTCACTTTGGGTACGATAATATCAAAAGAAAGAGTCCTGAAAATTTCGCTTTTATTTTCGTTATCAGTGAATTTTTGATAATTGGAAAACAGGCTGTTCTTTTGCTCTATGATATTGGCGTGAAAATTGTTCTTTTCCAGGGCATTACCGACAATTTCAAAGGTTTTTCTTTCAACCTCTTTTACCTCTTCGCGGTATGCCTGATATTTATTTTTTATTTTATTGTATTGCACGGGGTATAAACATTCAAAACAAAGATCTTCAAGCTCATTTTTCAGGCTCCATATACCCAGAAGGTTTGCAATCGGTATGTATATATCCCTGGTCTCATTTGCAAACCTGATACGCCGTTTTGCCGGTAAGTTTTTTACGGTTAACATATTATGCAGACGATCCGCCAGTTTTATCAAAATCACCCGCAAATCTTTTTCCCCCAGCCGGAAAAACTTTTTTAGCGATTCTATCTTGCGCGCCGCTTTATCGTAAGGATATTGCGCTTTACTCAGCTTGGTGACACCATCAACCAGTAAAGCGACGTTTTTTCCGAATCTTTTTTCAATGTCTTTATAAGTAAATTTCGTATCTTCCAAAATATCATGCAATAAAGCTGCAATTAAGGTTTCTTCATCAACATAAAAGTGTGTCAGTATCTCCGCAACGGAAACGGGATGAGATACAAAGGGCTCGCCGTTTTCACGTTTCTGGCCCGCATGGGCTTTTTTCGCGAAATCATAGGCATGAATTAATTTCCGTTCGTCCAAGGACGGTAAATAAGATCCGGCTTTTTTTATAATTTGGGAAAATTTCATTGCCTACGGGTAAAAGTGTATTGCACAACAGGGATATTGGCAATTGAATATATTGGTAAGAACAGCGGATCGGATACAAAAAAAGTATGCTTCTATTGTTTTTCCAGAACGAAACATCCGAAATCGCCGGCATCATTTTGAATATTACTCTTAATAACGAAACCACTTCTCGTGGCTTCCCTTTCAAACTGTTCAATTTCTATTTTTCTTGATAAATAAAGTCTGATCTGGTCTCCCGCCCCAAATTTCCCTGCGCCATAATCAACGCCTTCTGTAAATTTATAAGTAAATTCAATTGCGCTTCTTGCTTCATTCCATGTGACCTCTACATTATCCGGTGAAACCAGCCTCAAAAAGCCGGCCCTGTAAAGTGGATTTAATACCCATTCTTTCCATTGATGGATTCGATATCTGGCGACAATCTCATTGATTCGTGATTCTCTTGCGGGATCCTGCCTTGAGGGAACTATATCGCTTGTAATCACCAAAACATCGCCCTTTCTCATACCTTTCGTGAATACGCTCCATGCGTCGTCAAAATTCCCAAAAGTATTACCGAAAGATACCCTTAAAAATTTAGGGTTACCGGTCGAACGCATACGAATACCATCGGTTATTTCAAAAGCTTTTTCAAACAATGCAACATACCCCCTATACTTTATGTTTTTTTCTGTTTCTGTACGAATAGTTTTCATGCCTTCCAGGGCATGTAAATGGAATTTTGAACCGACATCAATGCCATGTACCCTCATCTCTCTATTTTGATTGCCTTCTAAAAGCTCTTTAATGAACAATGTTTCTTTTTTTGCATCACCAACGCCAAATATTATGGCATGATCCACCTGCCCTGCTTCTTCGGCAATTTTTCTGGCATGCTTTGAAAGAAACTCTTGTTCTCTTCCGGTTAAATCATATGATGGCGCGTTACAAAGTCTCAGCCATCCGGACTGGGCCTGTTCACCCACGTAACATTGGGATGATGATATATGTACGGGGGCCGCCATTTGTAGTTCTTTCTTCAGATCTGCGTCCATAACAGCCGTAGTTGCCGTTGCATCAATTTGCAGATCCGCGCCGGAAAACAGGCTTTTTTCATTCTCTACGGCACCCGCTATATCTTTTAAATCTCCTTCATCAATCATTCTTTGTACATGTTCAATAATCCATCTTTCGAAAATAGGTTCAAATTCTTCTTTAAGTCCGTGAAATGTCTCGTTCGGGATTTTACGTCCATAAGTTCCCCTTCTTAGCCTTTCAAATCCTTTTTGTCTTTCTGCGATACGCTCATTTTCAGGTTTCAGGAAATCACTGGATCTTTTATACGGAAAGACCGAAATAATAATTTTCGGTTTATTACCTGGTCCTGTTCTATAATATGAAAAATCAAGGTGTAAAAGTTTCCATCCCAGATCTTTATCTTTTTTCCCGTCTTCATCTTTTTTTTCATCTTCGGGATTCTTGATGTTTGTTTTACACATCGGAATCGGCGCTAACATTTTGCCGCATACAAATAAGGCTCCTTTTGGAATATCTTCAGGAATTTCCTTGAAACGGTTATCAGGCGGAACATCCGGTACCACTCCAATCTCTGTAATCTCTATTCTTGCCATCGACCTAACCTTTGAGGAGAAGATTATTGCTTCCAAAGCCATCCTCGCGCGTTTTGATATAACATCGAGTGGTAAATATGTTGCGGCATCCCGTCTTACATCTGTCACATCTTCGGATGTTAAATCCAATTCTATGTCAGTCTTGCGGCTTTCCTCATCATTTGAGAGATTATTAGACATACATATTTTACGTTAAAAGGGGGCAATTGTCTGCTTATTTCCGGAATATGTCAAGTTATTTTTTCTAAATAGACCCCAGTTTTTTCAAGGCCTGTATAATGGCTTTTGTTAAATGTTTTTTAGCTACCCTGTTAATTTGCCGAGTTGGCGATTTGAGAAGATATTTAACTTGTTTGGTGGCTTCTAAAGCCTGAAAAGCAGTGGTTTCAGGGATTTTTGCATGAATGAGATGAATGAATCCAGATTGAACCCTAAAGTTTTCAGCTTCATGAATTTTTTGTAGTGCATTAAGACCCCAATAATGAGTGCATTTGTTGATTGCTGAATCTTCAAAAACATCATCGTTGAGACCAAAACGGCCAGTTGAATGAGTGCCACCAGATTGACGAATTTTTGCCATTTTAAGACACGGATACTTTCCAAATCGAACTTTTCTTTCACCCGTTTAAAAATATTTTCAACGCCCCAACGCTGCAGATACATATTCAAAATCTGATTTTTTGAATAGCGGAATTTTAGGCTATGAAGAAGGCGAATCAGCTCTTTGCCTTCTAAATGATTGCTTATGATGAGGGTATATTCACAACTCAAATCAACGTGGTCATTATTTTTTCTCATCAAATAAACGGCATATTTTCCCGCCTGCAGATTTTTCACCTGAATTTTGACCCCGGTTTTCTTGAGGACAACCTGCCGATTTGATTTAAGTCTTGCGATAAAATCCGCTTTCAAATCCTGACGAAGAAATTTGAAATAATGCTTGTGATCGTTGCCGCGATCGATGACCCAAATCCCTTTTTTGCCGAGTTTTTCCGAAATTTCCGTGACGATTTTTCTGCGAACCTGATTGAGGGTGAACCGGTCACTATCGTGAACCTGAAATTTCGTTAAAATACCGTTAATTCCGACACCATGAAGCGAAAACCCCGTGGTTGTTTTTCTTTTGCTTCCATCCCAAACCCGCGAAAGTTTTTCGATTTTCCTGGCCGATTCTTTGGCGATGTCGGTTAAATCGTACGCAATAATAGTTCTTTTTCTGATCTGTTTTTGAGCTTGTTTCAGGGCTAATTCTTCAACTTTTTCCTGAATTTGAACATTTCCAAGATGATACGAATATTTTTCCGCCTGCTTTTTTGCTGGTTTTGTGGAGTCCTGGGCAATGTGCCTTAAAATAGGTTCTCCAGCCGTGAAAAGGCCTCGCACGATCTCGCTTAAAGCCTTTTGTTGAGGTCTCGTGAGGCCTTTCAAAACGCATCTGCTATTGTTTTTGATCGAATCCTGAATATATTTATACATGCCAAAAAAGGGTTATTGAATTTGGTTAAGCGTCAATATTCAAACACCCTTTTTGGCCTTATTTCAAATCACTTCTCAAAAACCACCCGGAAAAACTGGGGTCTTTTTAGTCCAATCAACTTGACTAAACTATAAATACTACGATATTTTGATATTCTCAAAAAGACCGCCAGAACTGAAACATCCTTAATTAGCAGAATATATGGATGAAAAGAGTGAATTAAATGCGTTGTTGGATAAAACAAGGGCTTATCGTCCTTCTTCTTTTGAAGAGAATAAGATTCGGGATGCCTATTATTTTGCCCGCGAAGCCCATACAAACCAGCGTCGGGAAACCGGAGATCCCTATTTTTCACATGTTTATAATACTGCATTATTTCTTACCGATCTGCACGCGGATGAGGATACGATTTGTGCTGCATTGCTTCATGATGCGGTTGAAGACACTGAAACAACTTTGGCAGACATTAAATGCCGATTTGGCGAAACAGTTGCAAAACTGGTACAGGGCGTGACCAAGGTGTCAAAGGTTAGATATCACGACAGAATGGAAGACAGGCAAATAGTAAGCCTGAGAAAGATGTTTGTGAGCATGGCTGATGATTTAAGAGTTATTATCATCAAACTTGCGGACCGTCTTCATAATATGCGGACACTTGATGCCGTGAGACCGGATAAACAGCTCAGAATAGCAAAAGAAACACTGGAGATTTATTGTCCGCTGGCAAATTTGCTGGGCATATGGCATCTGCGCTGGCAACTGGAAGACCTGTGTTTTAAATATCTGTATTCAACCGAATATCAGAAAATTGACAGGTTTTTCGGGGAATACAGGGAAGGCAGTGAAATATATATTGAAAAACTGAAAAAACTGATTCTGGAAAAGCTTAAGGCGCAAAAAATCGACTGTTTGGTTGAGGGTCGGGCGAAGCATTATTACAGCATCTACCAGAAGCTGGAAAAACAAAAAAGAAAACCTGAAAACGTATATGACATTTTCGCGCTGAGAATCATTGTAAAGGAACCCGATGAATGTTACCGGGTTCTTGGCACGATTCATTCCCTGTGGAGGCCCCGATTTAACCGTTTTAAGGATTACATTGCGGTGCCCAAATCAAACGGGTATCAAAGTATACATACCACTGTCTTCGGTCCCGACGGGAAAAACGTGGAAATCCAGATAAGGACGGCCAAAATGCACGATGAAGCCGAATATGGAGTGGCATCACACTGGCTTTACAAACACGACATCTCACCCCATAGGCTAAACAAGGCAGACTGGATGGGACAGCTCTTAAATTTACAGAAGGTGCAGAAAGACAACGTGAATTTTGTTAAAAATCTTAAAGTCGACATATTGCGCGACAGGATCTTTTTATTTACGCAGAAAGGAGAAATTATCGATCTACCGCAAGGTGCAACCGTGCTTGATTTTGCCTATGCCATTCATAGCAATATCGGCAACCATTTTAAAAAAGCTTATGTCAACGGAGTTGAATCTCCGCGGGATAAAGCTTTGGAAACCGGTGATACCGTGGAAATTATAACATCGGCGGAAAATACCCCTGACCTTTCCTGGATCAAACAGACCAAAACAAGTCAGGCCACGGAAAGAATAAGGTCTTTTTTAAGGAAAGAGTCCAAAGAAAATAAGGTGCAAATCGGAGAAAAAGTGTTTAAAAAAACTTTTGAAAGAACTGGCAAGGACGACTTGCTGAAATTTTTTCATCACAGGAATTTTAATCCCACTTTAAAGTTATATGGTCTTAAGACTATTGAAGATTTATATAAGGCGATTTGCGAAGAAACCGTGGATCCGGCCGATATTATTGAAAAAGTTTATACCAAAGAGAAAATATTTCCCGGCTACTTTTTGCTAAGAAGGGATCAAAACGTATTGAACAAGGAAGCGCAACTGATAAACGTGGAAATAAGCGGACGTGACAGGATAGGAATCCTTGGCGACATTGCCGGCACGATATCAAAGGAAGGAGTTAATATATCCTCTTTTAAGGTTTTGGGGCTATTCGATACCAGCCGCTTTTATTATTTGGCGAAACTGGAAATACCGTCTTTTGAAGTGCTTGAGAATTTGTTTGAAAAACTTGATCAAATTGAAAGCGTGGAAACCGTCCGCAGGATTGCGCGGCCTTTCAGTAACCTGATCATTAAAGCCGTGATACCGCTGCTGCTGATGATAGCGCATATTGTTCTGCTCAATTATCTTCAATCCAATTTGATCCTCTTTTTCTTTTCGTTCCTTATGCCCGCCTATGCGGTTTGGAGGTTCAGCAGGTTCGCAGATAACCAGACGGGATTTTATTTAAGCAAGATGGAGAGCTTTGTTTTGTCGATGATTATTGCCTTTATGGGATTTTCCTTTTGCTATTGGGAATTATTTTTTTACAACATGCCTAAATTCAGCTTTGAATTTATATATTTGCTTGTTTTAATTATGCCGTATTTATTATTGAAAACCGGCATATATTTGTTCCAGTCCATTAGCCAGAAAGGCAGATCCGGCTTTGTGCTGGTTAATAAATTGGGTGAAAAGACACTTATTGATAAAAATATCCTTCATCCTGATCAGAAAAGCGCTTCATATAAGGGAATTGTCGTGGCGTATGAAAAATATCTGCTCAGTACTTACCAGAAAAATTATCAGCAATATAATTGCTGGAGAGATCACTACAAAAAAATCCATGACCAGATAAATCTGCTCATCGGTGAAAGTGATAATCTTGCCGATAAGGTTATCGCCCTGATCGGGTGCGGTCCGGAACCGGGCAACCGCGACTTTTCCCCAAAACTTATTAACCTGCTTAGAAACGGAAAATTGAAGAAAGTTGTTTTAATTGATTTTTCAAGGAATATTCTGGTTTCCGCAATATATAATCTGATGAAAAAAGGCATAGATCCATCACGCATCAGCGCCTATCAAATGGATCTAACCAAAGGTTTGAGCGCCCATTATTCCTGTATAATGGCACAGGCGAATAAGAAATTAGACTATATAAAAGCGGTCGAAGACGCCAATAATGACCTTTCTGCACAAATCAATGAAACTGCTGCAAAAGAAGGCTTTGCCATTAACGAAGAAGACCGTTTTGACTTTTTTATTTCCTCAATGTTCGCAACATCAACACTGGTACCGGTGATTAATAACTGCATCGCCAAAGTGCGGGATAATACCCGTCTGACTCATACTCAAAAAGACTGGATATTAGATCAATGCAATAAATTTCACCAAAATTACAATACCTTTATTGTAGATCTTACTACAAATGAAATCATCAGGCTCGGTAAAAACGAACAAAGGGGGCTAATCATTGCGGACACTGAAAAAATTTATAAAGGTGTCAATAAAGTCAAAAAAACCGTTGCTGCACCTATGGAAGATACCTGTAGAAAAAGCCCGGAGGTCAAAGATATTCAATTATACCATTGGCTGTGGCAAGACGAAAGTGACCATTATCATGCGATTCAGAGTTTAATTCTGGAAATAAAAAAGTAGTTTTCACTTGACAAGACTGGACGAAATATCATAAAGTCATCTCCATTTTATTATTTTTATATGGGGTCTGTAGATGATGAAATTAAGGATGGTGATGAAGAGCTCAAAATGAGCGTCCAGAAAGATAGGCAAGAGTTGGATGATTCCGCCATCGGGCCAATCATGCATGGACAGGAGTTAGCGCCGTACGATGACCGTCCGTCCGTAGAGGATGCTTCGGTTGGGATAAAAGGCGAAGCAAGATCGATTGAGCAGGAGATATGCCGAAAAACATATAGGGGTGTACCAATATTTGATGATCTTAATGCGCATAGATACCGGGAGGTTTTGGAGAGCTATGAATCGTATATGCTCGCATACGAGTCAATGGCGGCTATGTGGAAGGATCACTATGCCAATGTTCAGCGTGCCATTGACCTTGCGATAGGTTTATCACCATCCAGAAGTGGAAAGAGTTCTTATAAAATCACCCCGCATGAACGGGAAAAACTGCAAGAGATCGGGCGTATAGCCGTTTTCGGTTGCGGCTTTAATCCCACCCGTGAGCTAAGCCCAAAGATGATTCAAGCCCTGGCCGATGGGTTGGTGGAATTGATATTAGTGGATTTTTCCAGAAAATCACTCCGTTCATCAATCAATTTCTTTTTGGCAATTGGAATCAAACCAAAAGCTGCCTACCAAATGGACCTGACCATGGGTACGGCGGCTTATATAAACAGTTATGCGACTAACCTCAAGCGTGAAATGGATGAGGCTCCCGGTGGCTGTGATCTGAATATTTTTATCGACCTTATTGATAATGAGGTTGATTCGATTATAGAAGCATATGAAAAAGGGAGAAATATCCCCGGGTTTTTCAATAATTACCCAATGAACGAAGATGACAGGCCGGGGCTGGCAGTTTCCACCATGGTTACCGCCGCGACTTTTTTGACAATTTATGACTATCTTTTAAAGATTGTCAAGAAATCCGAGATGGCCGACGTTCTGATTGAGAAATTGAGGGCAATTCACGCAAAATTTAATGCATTTGTTTTGAGATTAAATGCGACAAAGATTGCCGAGTTGAGCAAAGATAACTCCAATGTTCTGATTATTACGGATGTTAACAAAGTCAACCTGCCGTCAGCCCAAATTACAAACGATGTGAAGCCGGCAGATGCCGAGAGTATCAGAAACGCCATTAATGCATTGGTGAACGGATCCGCCACTGCCACCGATTCATTGCTTGCTGAATTTGTGGATAACGAAATAAGAATGAGCAGAGATGGTAGAACATGCGAATCGCTGGAAGAAATTGTCAGATCTGTGGCGGCAATAAGGGACGCAACTTTTGTGACACTTGGACCGGGAAAACATAATCCTGCAAGCCCGCGGAATTGGATGTGGTGGGATGATCCCGGGAACGAATCTGATGACCCGGGGCACGGGCATGAAGTTCATGTTGTTAATTATAGACTGGATAAAGGCGTAAAGAGAACAATCATAGGGCTTTTTAAGAATTTACCCGCTGATATCATTGCAAGCGGCGATCCTGTTGCCGCGGCTCATTTTATAAAAGACGAATTGACAGAAAATAATGACAGCGAGGCATGCCTAAGATGGCTTGTGGAACTGAATATACCACTGGAGGATGTGCCACCCGATGACATGCTGGACAGGCATCGCCCCTATATGAACAAAGGAGCTTACCAAATTATTGATCAGGTTCCCCGAGAGGATATTGAACGGGGTTGGGAACAGGCTTTAGCCTATCTGCAGAAGGAGTATGACTGGCAAAATGACGGAATTACCAGAGGCCATATCAAGACAGGGATGGACTGGCTTAGGCGTTTTGTTAAGGAGTTAAGGAAAGATTAAGAATAAATCAACCCGATTATGGATGGGTTTCTGGATAAGACCCGTATGGGCTTTTTTTCTTTGATTGAAATTACCGTCCTTTTCGGGTAGAGTTTTATGGCGTTTTGCAGATTACAGGCCCGAGCCGGGGTAGCTCAGTGAGAGCCTTCAGCTCAAAAAAGAGCGCGTTTACGCGGGCGTGAGTAAGAGTGCAAGTACAATTGGGTGATGCATGTCAGGCCCGTGCCGGGGTAGCTCAGTGGTAGAGCGAAGGACTGAAAATCCTTGCGTCGGTGGTTCAATTCCGCCCCTCGGCACCACTTTCTGTGTTTTTCTTGCTGATTCGTCCTTCGCATTGCGAAGGACTGGCTTCAGATAATGGCCTTGCGTCGGTGGCTGCATCCCGCGGGAATTATCTAGCTCTGCATAGAGCAATTGATGCAAGGTTGTTGACCATTTTTGAATACGATTCCTTTTTGACCATTTTCATAGCTCTGCTGAAATAGCCTTTTCCCATCCCGGGCACCAAATTGGCTTCCAGAAAGAATAATCGATTGTTTTGATCCATTCTAAAATCTATTCTTCCATAATCTCTAGCGCCAAGTGCTCTGAATGACTGCTTGGCTAGCTTTGCTATCTGTTTGAAGAGTTGAATGTCTATTATCTGGATTACTGATTCGCTGTCTTCCTTCTTATCTTTCTTGCTTAAAAAGCGATATCCTCTTGAGTTTATTTGGGCAATTAATTCAACAGGATAAGCTTCAAGTTTTTTTGTATTCAAATCTCTTATTATCCCTACTGTAAACTCCCTTCCTGATAAGTATTTTTCAACCAGCACTTTATCATGATGCTCATTATGGAGCTGTTTGACCTTTGCCTTAAACTCGCTAAAGTTTCGAACCACAGACCCTTCGTCAATCCCTCTGCTGTCTCCCTCATACATGGGCTTAATGAAAAGCGGGTAACTGACTGGTAGCACGGATTGCTTATTAAACTGACCGGGAAATGCTGTAAAAAACTTTGCTGTTGGAATTTTCAGCTTCAATAGCGCTTTCTTTGCTTTAACCTTATTTATCTCCAGTGCCAGTGCTTCTGTTTCGGATCCTGTGTGATTTATTCCGTGTTCTTTGAGGATGGATGAAAGCCAGATTTTATTTTTTGATGTTCTTTTTTTGTCCTCTTCATTAAATCCTAAATACTTAACACCTGAGAATACCAGGTCAGGTTTTCTACTAATTAAATTCTTTAGATCTATTTCGGTTTTAATGTTCGTTACCTTCACATTTTGGAAGTTCTTTTCAAGCGACTCTTTGACTGCTTTAACGGTACTCCTAGGCATTAGGTCTAAGCCAACAGTATTGGTCACAACAATTTCAATGCGCATTTGCTTGTTCATTTTGCTAATGGTTTAAAGGAGTCGTGTTATCCGCGTTATTTTAACAGGTTTCCGGCGCTCGTCAATCCATGCCCTTTGAATACCATGGTGGACATTATTGCATGTCAAAAGATCCCATACCCCAGTTTTTCTAGAGAACCTATTTGCCCATTTTCTTTTACTTTGGCCATTTTTATGGTTGTTTTTACAGTATTATTTCTACATATTTTGGCATCCTTGGCGAGTTTCAGGTGTATCCTCTATACTGAAATAAAGCTTTTTATCGTTAAAAAATGTGCGGAGGTTTTACACTGACAAAAGATATTAAGAAGGTTGCCGTGCGGTTCGGGGCGGCGGCGCCCAAAAAGGGCATGAGTCCGCGGTTTAACGCGCGGCCAAAGCAGGAGATGCCGGTTATTCTTGGGAGTGATCCTGGGCGGATTCGGGTTGCGCGTTGGGGTATTTTACCGGCGTGGGCGAAGAAACATGGCAAACATGCTCAACTTATTAATGTGAGGATTGAGAGCGCGGGCAAGTTTGCTTTTAAGCGGGATTTTGGAGAGCGGCGCTGTCTTATTCCGGCGGACGGTTTTTTTGAGTGGGAGGAGACCGTCAGCGGGAAGCAGCCGCATTATTTTAGGCTGAAATCGGGGGAGCCTTTCGCTTTTGCGGGAATTTGGGAGGAGGATGAAGATTTGCAGGAACCGACTTTCGCTATTCTTACCACGGAGCCAAATGAGCTGGTGGGGCGGATTCATAATCGTATGCCGGTTATGCTAAAGCCGGAATTTGAGCGGGAGTGGCTTGCATCAGGGAAAGATGTGATTGAGCTGGTTGGCAAGCTGAAGCCTTATCCGGCGAAGGAGATGGTTGAATACAAGGTTTCGCGGGATGTTAATGTACCGGTTAACGATTCGCCGGAGCTGCTGGAACCGGTTTCGTGATGTATTATAGCAGTGCGGCTTTTTCTATTTATTCGGATTTAATTTGACGCTGGATCAACGTGGTTGACGCGGCTATTTTTTCATGTCATAATGTTAAGAATGATAAATTAATGACATAATTTTTGAATAAACATTAGTTATGGATACCGTCATATCCTTGCTGTCACAACTGGATTATCATACATATTGGGGAGTATTTATTTTCGGAATTCTTATCTCAACGACTGCAATGAGTAGTGGAATAGATGGCGCCGTCTTTTGGGCGCCGGTTTTGTTGATTGTATACAGAGTCGAGCCTTCCGTGGCAATCGCCTGCGCGATTTTTATTGAAATTTTCGGTTTTGGTTCCGGTATTTATGGTTATGTAAAACGTAAGAAGATCAAATATAGGGAGGCTCTTTACCTCCTAATGTTTACCATACCGATGGGAATGCTCGGCGCCTATGTTTCAAAACTTTTACCGGAAAAATTCCTGATCTTCCTAATTTCTCTTTCCTGCCTGTTTCTGATTGTGGTGAACGTTAAACGCGCAAAAATGCATGTAGAAGTAAGAAAACCGGATGATCTGTCTTTAAGAAACATGAAGCTGGGTGCCATATTGAGCATGATAGGAGGATTTTTTGTTGGTACTATCGGCATTGGCATAGGTGAAACCAACCACTATTACCTTCTTATCAGGAATAAATATCCGACCACGTTTGCTGTCGGAACTTCCGTATTCATGATAGCGATTACGGCCTTTTTCTGCTCACTCTTCAATTTATTCTACTTTGCGGGCTCCTCTTCTTTTGATTTGGTGAAAACTGCCAGTATCCTTGTTTTTGCTATTCCTTCCGTTATTTTCGGAGCAAGAATCGGTGTGCGCATTGCCCACATTATTGAAAGGCAACATTTCAATTATATGCTGGCCGGCATATTTTGTTTTATGTGTGTTATTTCTTTCTATAGAATATTGATATAAGTGGGCACAGTACAGGGCCTTTGTGTTTTCTTTAACATAAATATCTATTTATGCAAATTTGACACTGATTTTTTTATTGTGCTAGATTTGGCACTAAAATAATTTTTTTTGATTTCGACATGACTTTCAAATCCGGGACAGATAAAGTTGAAGAAAGCGCTATTGAAAAAATACTCGATGGAGTCTCTGATCCGGTCATTGCTGCCGTGAATGGCACGATTGTTTTTGCCAACAATCCCGCTTATTCCGCTTTTTCCCGGGATTCCGGCCGTTCAATTGTGTCAGGAAATATCAGCGGTTTATTGAAACCCGAGTACGCGCACATGATTGGTGATCTTTCTGAAAGCTCCGAGGGAATAGTAGTTAAGGATATCAGCGACGTTGTTTGGAGCGTGAGAAAAAAGGTTACGGCAATCGCCGGGCAGGAGACCAATATTTTTCAATTTCGCCGCATACCTGTCAACGAACAGTTGCTGGCAAGTCTTCCATCTTCAAATCCAAATGGAATTGTCGGAATAAAACTTCCCGACAGAGGAGGGGGCAAAGCGGAGTTATACCTTAATGATGTAACAAAAAAACGCTTTCCCAAATTTGAACAGTCCCATTTGCCCGAAATCCTTGAAATAATTGATTTTTTAATGAAGTCGGATCAGGAGAGCTATGTACGCACCATCAGAGACAAAAGCGAGAATGGAATCCGGTTTTATGAACAAAGGATTGTTTATTTGCCGAGGGAAAAAATGGCCATGGTTTATTTCAGCGATATTACAGATCTGGTGTATATGACGGAACTGCCAAAGCATAATCCGAATCCTGTTATTAAAATCAAACTTAACATGCCCGGCGGTGGAAAAGGTTTAAAATACTGCAATCGTGAGGGAAGAATGCATTTCCCTGAACTGGATGTCTCCGGCTTTTCCGGTAGAGTTCTTCACTCTTTTGAGGATGGGGTAGCCTTTGCCGATTTTCGTTCCGATATTGAAAGCTGTGAAATTTTCAACGGACTGGACGATGTAATTGATCTGCTCAGAAAAACAGATAAAAGGGTTTATGTTCGTGAAGTGGAGGTTACTCACTATGAAAGACCCCCCAGGTTTTATGAACAGAAAATCGTATTTGATGCTGAAAATGATTACGTAATATTGTTTTTAACCGATATAACCGAGCGGGTGAAACTCGTACAAAGGATGAAAGATGTTCATGAAGTGTTGGAAGATAAAGCCATCCGCGATCCGCTTACCAAGCTTTATAACCGCCGTTATTTGGGGGATGCGCTGAAAAATTATGTTAGTGAGGCCGAGCGCAGTGGCAATTATCTTGGCGTCATTATGATTGATATCGATTTTTTTAAGACTATTAATGACAAATTTGGCCATCCGGCCGGAGACACTGTACTTTGTAATGTCGCAAGAATTTTATCCGAGAGTATAAGAAAGAATGATATTATCTGCCGCTATGGTGGAGATGAATTTACAGTTCTTCTCCCGGGTACAGATCCTCACGGTACGAAGATAGCGGCTGAAAAACTGCGTCTGGCCGTTGAAGAGCAATCCAAGGCTGTTTATGATGGTATTCAATTCCCCAGAATTACGATTTCCGCCGGGTGTATTTCCTTCCTTCCCCAGGAAAGTGACGAAAGGGACCCGACTGAAAATAGCACTTTCCTGTTGAGCGTTGCCGATGCAGCTTTGCGTACGGCCAAAGAAACACGTAACAGGGTATATATGCCACATATTTCACAAGGCATAAAAACATAGCCCGTAGAAGCGGCTTTATTTTCCTGCGCCACCTGCCCGGGAAAATCCTCTTGCATGGTATACGATCGTATACTATTTTATGTATGTAAGTTTAACTATTTTTTATGAAAATTTTATATTCCGGAGTGGATGGTGCGGCGCAGGGTGGCGCGGCGGGCGGCATCGGGCGCTGCGCCGTAAGCGGGCGGGCGGAGAAGCTGAAAAGTTTTTATCGGGAGAAAGGGCGGATGCCGAGTTATGGCGAGCTGACGCGGCTTTTGGGGTATAAATCCAAGCGGAGCGCGCAAAAAATTGTTGATAAATGGGTGGAAAAGGGGGTGGTGCGCAAAGATGAAACCGGGAAGCTGCTGCCGGGCGGATTTTTGTCGGCTTTGCGCGTGCTTGGCGAGGTGGCTGCGGGGTGGCCTTCTCCGGCGGAAGAGGAAAATGCGGATACGATTTCTCTTGATGACTGGCTGGTTGAGGATAAAGAGGCCAGCTTTATGCTTAAGGTGACGGGTGATTCCATGATCGACGCGGGAATAAATCATGGGGATTATGTGATTCTGCATCGGGGTAAATCGCCAAAAAATAATGACGTTGTGGTGGCGGAGGTGGATAAGGAGTGGACGATAAAGTTTTTCCGCAGGGTTGGGAAGAGTGTCACTCTGGTGCCCGCGAACAAAAACTATAAACCGATTGTGCCAAAGGAAGAGCTGCGCGTGGCCGGAGTTGTAACCGCCGTAATTCGTAAATATGCTTAAAAATTTAAGATCCTGGCCACGCGCGATTTTGCACGTGGACTGCGACGCGTTCTTTGCGTCCTGCGAGCAGGCTGTGCATCCGGAGTACAGAGGGAGGCCGGTTATTACGGGGAAGGAACGCGGGATTGTGGCGGCGGCCAGTTATGAGGCCAAAGCTCTTGGTGTTAAGCGCGGAACTCCGCTTTGGGAGGTCAGGAAGATTTGTCCGGACGCGATTATTGTTCCGTCCGACTATGAAACTTACAGTCTTTTTTCCAAACGGCTTTTTGACATTATAAGGCGCTATACGCCGATTGTGGAGGAATATTCCATTGATGAGGCTTTCGCGGAGATAACGGGCTTTCAAAGGGCCTACAACGCTTCTTACGAAGAGATCGCACTTAAGATGAAGAAGGAGATTGAAGATAGTTTGGGCCTTACTGTTTCTGTGGGGCTTAGCCTTTCCAAGGTGCTTGCCAAGGTTGGATCTAAACACAAAAAACCTGCGGGGTTTACGCCGATTCCCGGGTACAGTATTCATGAATATCTGTATCGCCTGCCAATAGAAAGTGTTTGGGGGATAGGGCCGAAAACCGCGGCGTTCTGCCGTGCGAATGGGATGCGGACTGCGCTGGATTTTGCGCGACGCCGGACTCCATATATTAAAAATACTTTCACCAAACCTCACTACGAAATCTGGCGAGAGCTGAACGGTGAGGCGGTTTATTCCGTTGAGACAGAGCAAAAAACCGATTATGACACTATTTCCAAGATGAAAACTTTTACTCCCCCGTCGGTGGACGCGGCTTTTGTTTTCGCGCAGATTGCCAA
>JAHJEW010000002.1 GCA_018825335.1 Patescibacteria group bacterium
AAGCCGGAGGCGGCAGTGGTGGTGGCGGGGCCGGAGCCGGAAGCACGGCGGCCGATTTAGCGGGCGGTGGCGCGGCTGCGGGTGGTGCGGCAGCCGGTGGAGTCGGCGGAATGGCTGCGGGCGGGGCTGCGGCATTGGTAGGCGGCGGCGGAGCCGCCGCCGGTGGAATCAATCCAAATGTTTGTTTTGCCGATGATGCTTATAAAAATGCCCTGAATCAGTTTGAAGAAAAATCTAAAGCGGATCCGAATTATAAGGACAAATCCGCTGCGCAACAGGTGAAACAGCTTGCGGGCGCGCCCGGCCCGGGTGGAGTCAAAGGCGCCGCGGCAGCCGCATCTTCCGATCCCCTGCCCAAGGCTCCCGACCAGCCCGCCAATATTCCTCCGGCTCCGGCTGACAACTGGCTTGGCGACAAGCTGTGCAATCAGATTTTCTGTTTAAAGGTAAATATTATTTCGGAACCTGTAACCTCGGCTTACGGCAACAAAGACAACTGCATTGCCTGTCACGTCGAAAAAATCAATGAAGTCCTGGCTGATACGGTTTCCCACTCGCTGGCTCCCAGTAAGGCACCCGGCAACCTCGGCGAATCCGCCTCCTGTAAAAAGGCGATGGGAACGGCCTTTGGCTCCATCAATATGAATCTTTACGCCATTGCCGTACCCGTTAAAACCCCAACCAATGACGACATTATTTTCGGTACATCCGTTGAACAAAACTGGGAGGAGTTCTGCAACCGCGTCGATTTATTCCCTTTTGACAACTGCAAATCCCCACAGCAACAAAAAGAGGACATCCTCGCCAAGCAATCCCAGGGAATGGAGACCTACACCCCGCCACCGCTCGTACAGGATATCGCAGCCAAGAAAGCCATTTCCGACGGAGCCGAAGGTTTAACCTTTTCCACCGCATCGGAGAAAATCGACGATATGGTTGCCTCTTATACGATTAAAAGCGACGAAGCTCTCAAGCAACTGGAAGCGCAGCGCCTTGCCGACAAAAATCTTGTTCTTTTTCAGCCCCTGCAACAGGAAATGAACCGGATGAACTCATCGTTCAGCAAAATCCGTCTCATCCTGCAAAGTCTGAATGAAAAAGTTGAAGGTCTTCCCGGCAAACAGGCCTGCACCGATCTTAAGGAAAAGAAAGAATGTGAATAAATATTCTATGAAAAAAATACTGCAAAAACTAGTTTCCACCCTGATTATCTGCCTTGCGCTGCTGCCGGCCCATGCCGCAAACGCGCAGGGAACATCACTTTTCTGCGACGGATTTCGGGACTGGGGCACTTTTATTTCGGCCACCGCCAGCTTTGACGACTTTCTTGAGTACTGGAAAGACATTCTGGTCCGCTATAACACCAATTATTGTCTTTATTTGGACATCGATAATCTGTTAAATCGGATTACAAAAGTCCGCGCCCAGATCCGCGACGCCTTTTACACCTGCGCCGGCACCGCACAGATGACCAAAACTTATTACGAGCTTGAGGCGGAGATATTTTTCCTTCGCAAGTACATAGACGTTGATACCGGCTCTTTTTTAGTTGTGGACGATGCAAAAGTCATTAAGGAGCTGCGCGATTATTTTGTCATCAATAAGGGATTTTTTAGTGATGCGGAGATAACTCAGCTTTTTGACCGGTTTAAGAAACGATACGACAGCAGACTGGATTCTTATCGTGATTGTAAAGATCCCGCCTGGGGCGCGCTGGTTGAGAAATGGAATCAGTTCAAAGACGATATTGCTGGCATTTTACCTGCCATAACGAAGATGAAAGAAAGCGTTGAAAAGAGCTGGGACCGTATGGCAAAAGCTCCGTGGAGACGCGGCGGTGATTTTTTTGCCGGATTTATTGACGCGCGCATCAACTTACTGCCCGCGGAGCTTGGAATTCAGCAAATAGGAGAGGAACTAAAGAAGCTTAAACCGGAAGGTTACACCTTCCAGGAATTTCAGACGACCCAGGCTGCGGCCGAAACCAATTTCCAGTATGCCAAACAGCAGCAGGATTATCTTTCAGGGTATCAGGCTCAATTCGGTGAAGGATCGGATACTTTTACCACGGCGGTTGTTGGCAGCCTTAACGCCCTGCAGGCCACAATCAAAGGGACTTTCCCCTACCAGAATCAGGTTACGCAATGCACAAAAGCCATCAATAATAAGCAGTGCTAGGTAAAAGTTCAAAATCCGAATTTCAAATGTCAAAGTGCATTTGGCATTTGAAATTCTTTGACATTTGACATTCGGATTTTGTACTCAATATAAATAACCCCCAATGCGACGATTAGGGATTATTTAAGCTTTTCTAGGGCGCGATATTAAGGTTCTTTCTGCATCCCTCCGGGACACATAGTGCATTTTGTATGCACGGTGCAATTATCTTTGCACGTATGAGAGAATCGTTCCTTTCACTTTTTCTCTCCACTCTATTTTTTCCGGCTTGCTTGCGGTGCCGGTGAGCATTTCTATACTTTCTGTATTATTAATTTTGCAATATGGGCACTGTTTCTGTTTGGTCGATACGGAGATCCCGCATCCGAGGCAATTAAATACCATTTTGCTTATCTTTTAACTCTAGTACGTAGTGGTCCGGTTTTAGCTTCTCCTCATGCGGAGGTTCGGCTTGCTTGTTTTTTGGTGTCTTTTGATCTTTTGGAGTTTTTTCCCGCTGCTTTTCGGCCTGCTTTTGACTTTTCTCCACCTGATTGTCCAGAAACTCATCTACATCGCTTCGCCTTATGCGGTAAACTCTCCCAAGTTTACTTGCCTTCAGCTTGCCCTGCTTGATGAATTTCAGAACTGTGAATGGGTGTACCTGCAAAATCTTTGCAACCTGATCCGCAGTCAGAATTTCTTCCATTTGTTACAATTTAATTAAGTGTAATCTCTCCCACCACACTTAACTAAATTTTACCATTTTTTCAAGAATCTAACAATGTTCTATATCAATCTTTCTTATTCGTGTAACTTTTATCATGTTTAAAATCATTTTGCAAATCTTTTTTAAACTTTATTAAATTCTATTAAACATTTTATCAACAGGTTTTGAACAAGTTTCAGACATTGCCCTTTTCCTTCTTTTATTGCTCTTTATTTTATTTTATTAAATTCTATTAAACTTTATTAAACTTTTCATATGAAAGAAACACCTCTCAATGGTATTGATAGGTATTTCCGAATAGCTTTACCGCCTGATTATAGGTGGCAATTTTTCTTAAGCCATTTGCCGGTGTAGGAACCGCTTACTCCGGCAACCTCCTCCGGTGTGCCGATAGCGATTATCTGACCGCCTTTTTCTCCGCCATCGGGTCCCAGATCTATAATATGGTCTACCGACTTGATTACGTCCAGGTTGTGTTCGATGGTCAGTACGGTGTTACCTTTGTCCACCAGTCGCTGAAGTACGTCGAGCAGTTTCTTTACATCGTCAAAGTGCAGGCCCGTGGTGGGTTCATCCAATATATATAGTGTTTTACCGGTGGAACGGCGCGAAAGCTCCGTTGCCAGCTTTATTCTCTGGGCTTCCCCTCCGGAAAGAGTTGTGGCGGACTGCCCCAGGTGAATATAGGAAAGGCCCACTTCGTGAAGAGTCGTCAGTTTTGTCTTAATATTTGGAATCGCGTCGAAGAATGTGAGGGCTTCGGCAACTGTCATATCCAGGACATCGGCTATGTTTTTGCCTCTGTACATGATTTCCAGGGCTTCCGCATTGTATCTTTTACCCTTGCAGATCTCGCAAGGGACGTAAATATCGGGTAAAAAGTGCATTTCTATCTTTTTAATACCATCTCCGGCACATGCTTCGCAGCGTCCCCCTTTTACGTTAAAACTGAAGCGCCCGGATCTGTAGCCCCGCATCTTTGCCTCCGATGTGCCTGAAAAAAGGTCTCTAATATCAGTAAATACACCCGTATATGTGGCGGGATTGGATCTTGGCGTACGGCCTATCGGTGACTGGTCGATATTGATGATTTTATCCAGGTGCTCTATTCCATCCACTCTTTCGTGCCTGCCAACCTGGTGTTTGGCGCCGTTTAAGGTTTTTTCGACCTGTTTTACCAGAATGTCGTTAATCAATGTCGATTTACCGGAACCGCTTACGCCCGCGATCCCCACAAAAATTCCCAATGGGATTTCGACGTCGATGTTTTTTAAATTGTGCTCCTGCGCATTAATAATCTTGAGGAAATTGCCGTTGCCTTTGCGACGTTTTTTTGGAACCGGAATTTCCTCTTTACCGCTTAAATAGCACCCCGTAACCGAATTTGGGTTTTTCATCACTTCTTCGGGTGTTCCGGCCGCCACAACACGACCCCCCTCATTGCCGGCTCCCGGGCCGATGTCCAGAATGTGGTCGGAGGAAAGCATTGTATCGATATCGTGTTCCACGACAATAACGGTGTTCCCCAGGTCTCTCAGGTGCAAAAGCGTTTTAATGAGTTTTGCGTTATCGTTTTGGTGCAATCCGATTGAAGGTTCATCCAGAACGTAAATAACGCCCGAAAGGCGCGATCCTATCTGCGTTGCCAGACGGATGCGCTGCGCCTCTCCGCCGGACAGTGTGTTCGCGGCTCTATCAAGCGTTAAATAAGAAAGCCCAACATCTTCCAGAAATTGCAGCCTGTTTAATATTTCTTTTAAAATAGGCCGCGCGATCTGATCTTCCATTGGGGAAAGTTTCATTTTCTGAAAAAATCCCGTTGCCCTTCTTACGGATAATCTTGTCAGATCGATTATTGATTTATTAACAATGGTAACCGCAAGGATTTCCGGGCGGAGCCTGTTGCCGTTACAGGATTTACACTGCAGAACCTGCATGTATTTTTCTATCTTTTTGCGGATGTAGTCGGAGTCCGTTTCCATGTAGCGGCGCTCCAGATTTGGAATAACTCCCTCAAAAGACATGGAATATTCCCCCCTGAAAACGCTGTTTTGCTTTTTGGCCACTTTTACTCCGTATTTTTTCTCGCCGGTTCCGTACAGGACCAGCTGTAAATCTTCCGGTTTCAGGTTTTTTATGGGCGCGTTCATGGAAAAACCGTGTTTTTTGGCAACCGTTTCAAGTAACCGGTTATACCATGTCAGATGGGATGTGGTGGCGGACCATGGCATTATGGCGCCTTCGGCCAGTGTGAGGTTTTTGTTTGGGATGATCATTTCGGGGTCGATCACAAGTTTCGTGCCAAGTCCGTGGCATTCGGGGCAGGCTCCGTGCGGATTGTTGAACGAAAAGCTGCGCGGTGATATTTCGGCAATGCTTGCGGAGCAGATTGTGCAGGCGAAATGTTCGCTGAAAACTTCTTCTTTTCCGGTATCGTTATCCAGAATGGAAATTAGTCCTTCTCCGTATTTTAAAGCCGTTTCAATGGAGTCGGCCAGCCTGGTCCGGTCGGGATTGGGCATTTCTATTTCTTCGCCGGAAGAAAGTTTCTGAATGTTTTTCCTGAAATTCTTTATTAAAAGACGATCGACAACAATATCTATTGAGTGCTTTTTATTTTCGTCCAGCGGCGGTACGTCCAGAACGCTTATTACCTCGCCGTCCACGCGCACGCGGACGAAGCCGTCCTTTTTAATCTTGTCGAAAACTTTGGTGTGCGTGCCTTTGCGATCGCGCACAAGCGGGGCCAGTAGCAGTATTTTCTTTCCTTCCGGCATTTCCGCAATAATATCCACTATCTGGCTTGGCGTCTGACGGTGGATGGGTTGTCTGCAATTCGGGCAGTGAGGATGGCCGACTTTTGCGAATAAAAGCCTTAAATAATCATAAATTTCCGTTACCGTTCCTACTGTTGAGCGCGGATTTCGGCCGGCTGTTTTTTGGTCGATGGAGATTGCGGGAGAGAGCCCTTCAATGGCTTCCACGTCAGGCTTTTCCATTAACTGAAGGAACTGGCGCGCGTAGGTTGAAAGGCTTTCCACGTAACGTCTTTGCCCCTCCGCGTAGATTGTATCGAATGCCAATGATGACTTACCGGAGCCCGAAAGACCCGTAATTACGGTTAATTTATTTTTGGGAATCTCAACGTCAACATTCTTGAGATTGTGAATTTTCGCCCCCTTTATAATGATTTTATCCAGCGACATGCGAAATAAATAGCTTTAATTTAAAAAATACTCTGTATCTTCTCCCCAGAGCTGGCTGAGTTTAGCACAGTTTTTGCGTTTTGGCAAGGGTACGGA
>JAHJEW010000115.1 GCA_018825335.1 Patescibacteria group bacterium
CGGCAATCTGTACGATCGCCTCGCGCATGGCTTTGTAATCGACTTTATTAAGGTCGGATGGTGGCCTACCTTCAACCTGGCCGATGCGTTTTTAACCGCAGGCATCTTCCTTGCGGTGGCTTTTTATGGTAAAATAAAGAAAGCTTAATTTTCAAAAAGTCTCATTTTCAAATGGAAGAACAAATAGCACAACCCGCAGAACAGGAAATATACGGTCCCCGCAGCATGTCTTTTTACACACTGGTCAAAAAAACTTTTGCGGGATTTTTCGGCGGAGTGGCGGGAACCGCTGTAATGGTAATGATATTCCTTGCCACATCATCAATTTTACAACCCGTCCTTGGCGGCGTCAGCGAAGTATCTCCCGAAGAAATCAGTCCGCTGTTTATCGTGGTGCTGCTCGGCATGGTTTTCGCGACCACTTTGGTTTCCAGCATGGTCGGAACATTGCTGCTTTCATACACCGAACGTGACAGATACACGCGCATTTCCACGACAATGGGGCAGGTCTTTATAATGAACATTGTGATTTTCGCCTTTGTTCTGCCTGTTTACTTAATGACATCATCCACGAATCTTCAACTGACCGCTTACACTGCGGGGATTCAGGTGATTCTGGGTGCGACGGCAAGCGCCTTGGTTCTGGAACTGATCCACGACGCGAAATATCCTATTCTGGCCGTGTACAACACCATTTTGGCGATACTTGTTTCTACGACAATCAGCTTTTTTCTCTTCTACATAACAGGTAATGCCACGATTCTGCTGTTTATCGCCCTGCCAATGATCTGGGGACTTATTGGATTTTTCCAGGCAGCGGTCGCCATGTTCTACTACTGGGTTTTTCAGACCTGGGGAACCGATTATCTGGCCACCGCAACAGAAATGGGAACCGACTATGGAATTCAGGACGAAACGGAAGAAGAGGAAGAGGAGAAGCACGAAGATGTTGAAGGAGGGGATTTCCTTAATCAATAGAACCGGCGAAGGTTAAATTCCAATGTCAAATGTCTAATGTCAAATGTCAAATAAAGGTCAAATTCTTTTATTTCCAATTTCAAAAAAGTAGCTAATGTTAGTCGCATTTGCATCCTTGTTTGACATTAATCCTTTGACCTTCGTCATTGAATTGAAATTTGAAATTCGGATTTTGACATTGCAAAAAAGCAACGACTATCGATCCAAAGCCACCAGCTCCCTCAAAAGGGCTTCCTCCATTTTATCCGTGCGCGGTTTCTTCTTGAACCACAACTCAAACTGTTTTTCGCCCTGATAAAGAAGCATTTTATAGCCGGGTATAACGCGGCAGCCGGCGCGCCTGGCCTCGCGCACGAGCCGGTTTTCCAGAGGCGTGTAAACAATATCAAAAACAATCAGCCCTTTCCTGAAAAACTCAACCGGAACCAGTGAGCGCTCGGCGTCCGGCCCCATGCCAATGGAAGTCGTGTGAATAAGCAGATTGGCCCGATACTGCAAAATGTCGGACAGCAAACCGACTTTAATTCCGCCCCCAAACCTTTCCGCAAGCTCCTGCGCTTTATCCAGGGTGCGATTCAAAATCGTCACGCGCGCGCCTGCATTACCGCAAGCATAAATAATTGCCGCCGCCGCCCCGCCCGCGCCAAGCACCAAAACATCCTTGTCTTTAAGCTCCATTACATCCTCGATGGCGCGCTGCGCCCCGGTCCAGTCCGTATTGTAGCCCTTCAACTTGCCTTTTTTGTTTACCACCGTATTTACAGCGCCGATCACGCTTGCGTGCGTATCCACGCTGTCCAGATAATCCATTACGGCCGTCTTATGAGGGATAGTCACCGAAAGCCCGGATATTGGGCGGCGGCGCGCATCCGCCAAAAAATCACCAAGAGCATCCGGAGCCACCTCGAACTTTTCATAAGTGGCGTTCATATTGTATTCCCAGAACGCCGCCGCAAACATCGCCGGTGAAAGCGAATGCTTCACCGGAAAACCAATTACGCCATACAAAGGAGCCGCCATGAGCTAAGATTTCTTAAGACCTTCCAGAGCCCTCAAAGCCTCAATCGGAACCATCCAGATAGTCGTGTTGGATTGATCGGATGAAATGTCATTAATGGATTGAAGTGTACGCAAATGCAGCGCGCCGGGCGTTGACGATAGCATACCTGCAGCCTTAACAAGGTTGGAAGCCGCCATAACTTCACCTTCGGAACTAATAATAACGGCGCGCCTTTCACGCTCCGCCTCGGCCTCTTTGGCAATAGTCCTCTTAAGATCCTGCGGAATGGTAATATCTTTAAGATCAAGATTCTCAACCTTAATACCCCATGGATCGGTCGCTTTATCCACAACCTCCTGAATCCCCTGGGAAACTTGCTCCCTATTCTTTAAAAGCTCATCCAGTGTAACCTGCCCGACGGCGTTTCGCATGGTAACCTGGGCAAGCTGGCTGGTAGCGTAATAAAAATTTTCCACCTCTAAAATCGCCTTTTCCGCCGCTATAATACGATAATAAATCACCGCGTTGATCCCAATCGGAATATTGTCTTTCGTAATCGCCTCCTGCTCCGGAACATCCACCGTTTTGGTCCTGATATCCACTTTTTGCATCGATTGAAAAACCGGAATCACAAGCCGCCACCCCGGGTTTTTTATGCCCGTATATTTCCCAAGAAAAAGCATTATACCGCGTTCGTACTGATTCACCTGGCGAATGCACGCCAGTAAAAGAACCACGATAAAAATCAGGACCGGCAGACTGAAAAATGTAATAAGAAAGGATCCATCACTCATAACATTGTTTTTTTAAAGAATAGAAAAGCCGGATGCATTGTAAGACAATCAGCTGAAAAGAGAACCAAAAGGCATTGAGGAAAATCGATTTTTTTGGTATAATAAAAGGATTTGTAAAGCCGGAAAAATGAATATATTAAATTCACTATTGGCGATCCCGACAGCGCTTGCGCAGAACATTAATGCGGGAGAAATAGCCTCCCAGACGGAAGGTCAGCTTACCCAGCTTGTAACTTACATCATAGGTAAAGTTCCATTATGGATCACGGCGTTCATCGTAGTTGTACTCACGTTCATAGTGGCCAGAATGGTAAAGGCCGGAGTGGAGAATAAAATGGCGACCGAAGGAATTGAAGAAGAACATAAAGAAGTGGCGATTCTGGCAGCCCGCACGGCAAATGCGGGTGTTCTCATTATAGGTATTACGGTGGCTCTTAAAATAGCCGGAATTGACCTGACGACAATAATTGCCGCCGGAGCGTTCGGAGTGGGTTTTGCGCTGCAGGATATAATAATGAACTTTATTGCCGGTATAATGATACTTTCATCCCGTCACTATACAATTGGCGACATAATAAAAGTTGACGGAAAAATTGGGAAAATCGTAGAAATTCAGACAAGAGCCACAATCCTTAAGGCTTTCGACGGAACTAAAATAGTGGTACCAAATTCCATTCTGTTTAAAAATCAGGTAACAAGTCTTACAAGTAACCCATTTAGAAGAATCGAACTGATAAACGGTGTAAATTACGGTGAGGACCTGAAAAGGTCGGCCGAGATTGTTTTAAACGCCGTTAAAGCCACAAGGAAAGTATTGGCGGAACCAAAACCAAGCATCGTTTTCTACGAATGGGGAGATTATTCAATAAATTTCAAAGTGCGTTTCTGGGTGGAATCACGTAGCGGATGGCTGAAAACACGTCATCAAGTGCTATTGAATATAGACAAGGCAATGGATGATGCAGGCATTAATATTCCATACCCGATTCAGACAATTGAGGTAACAGATGCCGAAAAAGAAGAACAGAAGTTACTGGAGGAGTTTGAAAGAAGGGAAAAAGAAGAGAAGGCCAAGCCGAAAGCGCCGGCTGTGGTGGAAAGTGCCCCCGCGCCCGCCGAAAGCGCACCTGCTCC
>JAHJEW010000116.1 GCA_018825335.1 Patescibacteria group bacterium
CGAAATCGCCCAAGGCCGCGTCCCGCTGGCCGTACTAAGAGGAATCTCCAAAGACGTCCCCTGGCCCGGCGGCCGCTGCGGCTGGATAGAATTCCACGGTGCAGACCTGGATCCGGACTACAAATCCTACGCCGAAGCGGTAAAAAAACGCATCCTCATGGAAGTCTGCTCAGTCAGCCTCCCTCAATTCATCCTCTCCAAAATCTACGACCACCCCGACTACCAAAACTGGATTACAAACACCAACAAAGAGCTTGAAACAAACGGCAACTACATTGCAGAGGTACTTGGAAACACCCCCGGAATGCAAGTAAACAGAACCAACGGCGCATTCTACATGATGCCACTTTTCGAAAAAAACTCCCTTAACGAAAACCAAAAACTCCACATAGAAAACGAGCAGGTCCGCAAATTCATAGAAAGCGAAGTAAACAAACCCGGCTTCCCACTGGACAAAAGATTCACCTACTACCTCCTGGCCGCCACCGGAATTTGCGTCGTGCCCGCAACAGGTTTCTTCAGCCCATACTACGGCTTCCGCCTAACAACATTGGACCGCGACGGCGAGCGCAGAAAAAAAACCTACGCCACTTTATCGCAGGCAATAACAAGCTACCTGCAATCAACCCAATGATTTCCGTATCTCCGCGGCCTTCAAAGCCTCGTCGGAAAAATCTTCTTCCAGCTTGAGCCTATAATAAATAATCGAAGTAAGCCCTTTATGGATGTGATGATGAGACTCTTTCGGCCCGATCTCAATATTCAAAAACTTTTCAATATGTTCAAGGTTTCTCCTTATCTCCTTAAACGCCGGATTCTTCTCCGCCAAAATATCCAAATTATCCCGATTCAAATAATGCCCCGCGTGAATAAAATCTTCCTTCAAATAAGGACAAGCCTTAATGATCAAATCCAAAATCCCCTTTTCGTCGGCCAACTTTAAAGCATCCCCGGACCCAATAAGTTCCGGCGGCACGCCAAGCGAATAAAGCGCGCCGGTAAACTTAATAGCCCTTGGAAGCTTAACCTCACCTATTCCGCGGGAATAACCAAAAAGCCCAACGTGCTGAACTCTTTCCCTGTGCGACGGCAGCTTCCCGGCAACAACATTAATAGTGTCCGCAATCGCCTCAACCGTCGGCCGGTAAAGCCTCGCCGCCGCCGCGCAAAAATCCTTAAGCGTCCGTATCTCATCATCACTAAAAGAAACCCACGAATCACGATTCGCAGGAATTTCCGCGTTCATCCTCTCAATCGCACGCTTAACCTCATCAAGCCCGTAATCATAACGAAAAGCGCTCTGCACCGTAAGCGTGGAAACCCCTCTGTACTCATCTATCGCCGGCCCGATGTTTTCCGGATTAATCCCTCCCCTGAACGGCAGACATCCTCCCCCAACCCACGGATACATCTCAATCCCCTCGCGCCTGCCAAAATCATTATATAAATGTATGGCCATCTTCACGGCAAGTTTTGCAGGCAAAAAACCGCCGTTCACAGCCGTATCGCTCCTGGCCGTAAAAACCCGCATATATCGGGGCTTCACCCTAAATTCACTTTCAAGAAAACGAACATACTTTGTAAGGATACTCTGACAATCCGTAATAATCTCAAACTCCTCAAAAAGCGGAATAACATCAACAAGATCCAGATCACTCTTCATATTAAAAAAAATATCCTGGGTGGCCTTGGAAATCTTTGAAAAAGTCCTCTGCAAATAAATAAGCTGATCCGCGCTCGTAGTCATCGGCAAAATAACCTCAAAAAGCGGCGGCGAATGCAGCCCGTAAGTTTTAGCCGCCTTCTCCGCGGAAAGCAGATTCATAAACGCCCTCGGCAACTTATGGCTGGATTCAATCCAAATATTCGGTACACGAAAAGTCAAAAACAAATCCTTCCCAAGTTCATGCTTTTTAAAATAGTCGAAGTACTGGCTGAAAAGACGATCAATAACGGCCTCATCCACAAACTTCCCCTCCCAATCCCACATAAACTCTTCAACTCCAAGTTCGCCAAAACATCTATAACATTCCTCAATCTCATCCTGAGTGGGAATAAACCTGCTCCCCAAAAAATACGCCTCCCGCGCATTGTCG
>JAHJEW010000117.1 GCA_018825335.1 Patescibacteria group bacterium
AAAGGAACTTATTCACACTTTCGGCAAATTCAGTCATTGTGAAAGATTGTCGGCTTTCGATAAGATGTTCTATATAATCAAAAAATGCTGAAACAGTTCTTTCCAGTTTTTTTATTTCTTTTTCTGTCAGATAATTCTTTGCTATTTTTACATCTGAACTAAGAACTCTTCCTTTTGGAGTGTTTTTCCAGGTAGTAAGCCCCATATTATCTTTCGTGCTATCGGCATGGCTATGAATGATCTCCGCAGCGGTTTGGCCGGTAATGGCATAATGGAATTTATTCTGTACCGTCGCAAAGAATTCTTTAGTGACTTCTGAATTTGGGTCATAATCCGTACTGCATTCCGCAAAAATATCTGTAATTTGCAGATATATTCTTCGTTCACTTGCGCGGATTGATCGGACGCGTTCAAGTAGCTGCTGAAAATAATCTTTACCAAAAACACGTTCACCCTGTTTAAGGCGATCATCATTCAGTACAAACCCTTTTATTATATATTCTTTTAAAACTTGTGTCGCCCAAATGCGGAATTGGGTGGCGCGCGAAGAATTGACGCGGTAGCCAACGGCAATAATCGCATCAAGATTGTAAAATTTTACAGCACGGTTTACAGATCTTACGCCCTCATTCTGAACTACCGAGAATTCCTCGGAAGTTCGTTTTTCATCTAATTCCTTTTCAGAATAAATATTCTTAAGATGTAATGAGATGTTATCCGGAGTGCACGCAAATAATTCTGCCATCATCTTTTGATTCAGCCAAACAGTTTCCCCCTGAAAGAAAACATCAATTTTTACTTCGCCATCCACTCCGGTATAGAGCAGAAAGTCGGATTTTGCCGGATCATTTTCAGACATACTAATTGATTAGTGATTGTTTTGAGTATAGTAAACATATGTTCACCAGTCAATATCATAATCCATTTCCTTTCTCACTCTTTCCATTTGCGACTCCCTCCATTCATTTTCCCAGTTCTTGGGTTTTTCAAATTTTTTACCTGTCATTTCAATATCAATAATCCTGTCAAAACGGAACTGACGCACCTCCTTTCTTTTGTGACAATATCCTTCGCCGTAAGGACTATGTGTTTTATATGGATTCACTACACGTTCCGATACTCCGGAAGAGGAGGAATCATATTTCATACGGACAGATTGTTTTCTTCTGACAGCCTGTGACCATATGTTGTAATGCTCGTGGTTATAATTAACGGTTGGTCTTATATAGCCGTCATCGTAATCATCGTCAAATTCTCTCCAATACCTGTCCCGTAGCCCCATAAGCAGATCATTCTCATAATCATCATTCATCCTGCTTGCCCTGTTTTCAGCAATCAATAATTCATCCTTACTAAGCCGGCTTTTTGCGGCCTTTAGAAGCAAATCAATCTTATCATTTTCGCCCTTTACCCATTCCGTCCTGCCATAGACTTCAGTTAGCATCATAAGGGCAAGGCATTGGTACATGTCGTTCGTCCATTTCATAAGCTATTTGTCAGTATTTATCATTAACCTGTTAAACCCGTGTTGCTCAAATTCATCCCAATATTTTTTTTCGTAATCATAAAGTTCAACACCAAAATATCCTCCGTTTTCTTTCCCCATTTTTTCTATTTCCTTGTCTGAATGCTCTTCTCTGAAATCACGCCAGGCCAACTTATTCGCCAAATTACTCATCAATTGTCCCTCATCGTAATCGAATATAATGCTCATTATATGCTTTTCATAAGCTTTTTCCTCAAAAACATCTTTCCCTTCAAATTCTTCCACAAATTCACCACAATCAAAATCCTTCGCGTACTTTAAAAAATATTCTTCCAGCTCATTCATGCGATCAGACCTTCGCTTATAATCCGTATCCGGCAGTGAATCGCCCAGAATACCCAAAACACTATTGGCTAAGCCGCTCATAATAATTAAATCCTTATATTGTTTTTTGGTCAGATTGATTTTCATAAAGGTTAGAGTTTAGAAGATATAGATATTTTTGCTTGTTTATAGGGAATTTTTATAGGGCTCATCTTCAGTCAATCCATACAGATTGAACACCATATCATCAATTTCTTTATCAGTGGTATCGATTTGAGCTTTGAGTTCGAGGAGTTCTTGTTTATGCTTTTCGAAAAATTCCAATAATTCGCCTTTCTTCTCTAGACCTAGTTTCTTAACTCCTAAATCTCCCGTAAATTCATCGAAATCCAGTTCATAAAACTTGCCAAGTTTCCTTGTTGTTTTTTCGATTTTAAATTCGGAATGTATAAGTCTTAAGAATTTTTGGATCTTTTCATGTAATTGCCTATTAAGTTCCAACATTTGTTCAGCTTTATTAGCTAGCGGTAGTTGTTGATCCATAGGGGTGTTTGGAATTGGCAGATGGGCTAGCTGATGCCCCTTAATTTTTGGAAAAGTTTTCTTATTATCACTATAGTTGTTGAGCCAAAATGATTTAATGAAAGTTGAATTTAAGATTGCTAGTAAATATTTTGGATTAAAAGACTTTGAGGTTACAATGATGTTATACATTGTATTTAAACTGGCATAACCGAATTCATCATAGGCAAATAATGGCTCAGGATTACCAACTTGTCTTACAACAATCTTTTTGGCATGATGCTTTTTCATATCCCAAGAGCCACCAGCCTTAACTTCTGCGGGATTATTTTTGAAATAGAGTGAGGATCGCTCTAAGTGGTATCGAGTTATATCTTTACCTGTATAACAATGCTCCCATTCATTGTCAGCTTTGTTTGCTGCCACATATTTACTTTTATCTTTTGTTTGTAGTCCAAAAGTAATGGTGCCCATTGCGCCTAATTCGATACAGTTGTTTAAATCACTCTTTATATTTGCATGGATATTAAAGGTTTTTTCTTCATCCTCATTCCAATTAGCCTGTTCAATAGTATTAAGGATAGCCACTTGCCCTTGCTTATCCATTTGTAAGATCTCAAGCTTATTGCCAATCTGAATATTTTTTTGAGCGACAATTATTGAGGTATCTACACTTGCATCATCAAAAACGTCATCATCAAAAAGAATCATTTGCTTAATACTACAATTTTCTAATATATAGTTCCTTAATTTCAGGATATACTTATTCGTCAGGTATGTATTTGGTGTAATAAAGCTAAAAAAGCCATTCGTGGCAAGAAGTTTTATAGCCTTTTCAACAAAAAGATGAAAAAGATCAATTTTATAGCTAGCAACTTCAAAATTATCTTTGTAGAAACTTAATGCGGCTTCATTAGTATTTGATGGCTGACAAAGAACATAAGGAGGATTCCCCACAACCACATCAAACCCGCCGCCGTCCATAATTTCTTTAAACTCATTCTCCCATTTAAACGCCCGTTCGCCGGCCACCGCAGGGTCGTCAATCAAACTGTTTCCGCATTTGATGTTGTTTTTCAGGTTCACAAGTCTTTTATCTTTCTGCGCTGACTTAAGCCACAGTGACAGTTTGGTTATCTCAACACTTTCAGGATTCAGATCGACACCAAAGATGTTATTTTCCAGTAAGGATTTGATGTAATTTTCGGAGCTGAAGAGATCCGTCTTATCATCATTCAGATCAGCGATTATGTTGGCTACCCTGATGTTTTCCGCAAGCAGATAATCGAAAACCTTCACCAGAAAGGCACCGCTACCGCAGGCTGGGTCTAAGACTTTGACATTGCGTAAGACAGTCTGGTACTCAATATAGGTTGCTAAAGCTCGTTTTCTGTAATTCACATCGTTAATATCCTCTTTCAGATTATTCTTTTCTTTAATTTCGGTTTCTTTCTCTTCCAGATATTTGCCGAGTGAGTTTTTGACAATGTAATCAACAATATAATCCGGGGTATAAAATATGCCCTCTTTCTTTCGCTTCGATGATTTCTTGTCTGCTTCCTCACCCTCAAGGGTTCTTGATTTAATTTCCTCGATATCCGAGACGGATTGCTCAAAGATATGACCGAGAATGTTTACGCTTAAATCTTCCGAAAAGTCATATTTTCCCAGTTCCAGAAACTGTTTACAGACTTCATCACTGATTTTCAGACTATTGAGCTTCGGGTCTTCGGCAAATAGGCCGCCATTGTAGCCATGCGGAATTTCAAGCTTTTCGCTCCCCGAATCAATCGCGTTAAAAAAGCCTTTCAAGATATCCCATTGGTTGGAAAAACTGCTTTCAGCGTGTTTTATGACAGTTTGCAGGGTGTCTTCCGGCAAAAGATCAGTATCTTCGCAGAAACACACGAAAACGATTCTATCAATTATCTTTTGAGCCTTCTCAATAATCAAAAGAAGTTCACTCTTTGGAACTGAGTTATGCTGTACGATATCTTTTATCAGCAATTGTCTCAGTAACTTGTATTCCTGGTAGAATTTCTTGGTGATTTTCTCCTGGTCGATACGAATATCTGATAGCAGTGCCTCGGTTTTGGTTTTGCCGGCCTTGCTGATGAAATTATCGGCACAAAGCAAATAATAAAACTTCCGAAGCTGAAAATAATCGTCTTTTGGGTCAGCCAGACTCTCTAGCGTGAACAGTTCATAATCCAGTTGATTGTCTTTGTGCAGCCTGATTTCATAAAAGTTGGAGGCAATCACAAAAATGCACTCTTTAAACTGAGGTTTATACTTAAAAGCTTGTTGAACAGGGCTCAAATTACCCTCTCGTTTCTGCGAGCGGTCGAGGGCTGTATTGACGTCTTTAACTTCCACAACAGCAATTGTTCTGGATTTATCCGCTTCATAGTAACCAAGTGCTGCATCCGGTTTCTGACCGCTGGCATCGGTGGTTGCCTTTGGCTCTATTGTGTAGCTTGTGTTTGGAAAAGTTGTGTAGCCAAGTAGTTCGACAAAAAAACTCTGATTAAAAGCCTGTTCACATTGGCTTTCCGTCTTTTGGTGAAGTGTTTTGTTTTTGTAGGCTTCAAGCCATTTATTGACAATACCAAGCTTTTCTTCAAAATTCGGGATATCGAATTTTTCCAAATTCTTCCTGATCGTTTTGTCTTTGAATAGTTTGGCCATTGCGACTTATTTAGGTTTTTCTCCCTTATTTTACTCAATTAACAGCAAAAAATCATTAAATAATATTAAGACTGTATTGCAACAGGGTAAGTTAAAATAGACAAAAAAAATTGCCCGTATTTACGCTAACGTTTCTATACGCAATTAATTCCCTACAGCCCATTCATCAGGCTCATAAGGCCCATCTGCGCGAAGTCGAGGGCGAAAAAGGCGATCAGCGGCGAAATATCAATCATTCCGATGGGCGGAATCAGGCCCCGGAAGATACGAAGCACAGGTTCGGTAGCCTGAAACAGCAGAACAGAGAGGCGGCTGCGTGGATACGGCTGAATCCACGAAAGCAGAATCCGCGCGATAATAGCGAATTTGTAAATGCGGACAACATTGATTAGAAGCACGAAAACAAAATCCATAATGATTCAGAACGTTAAATTCAAGGTTTTTTTACATTTTTAAGGTGGCTCCGGGAATGGCGCGGGCCAGATCAATAGCGCGTATACTGCTTTCCAGATCAACCAGATTTTCGGCAATAAGCCCCAGAATACGGGTGGCGTATTTACACGCATCAAATGGCGTGGCCCCCTGGGCGATCAGTCCGCCAATAAAACCGGCCAGCACATCACCCGTGCCGCCCACCGTCATCATGGCGTTACCGGTATTGTTGATGGCAATCTCGTCATCGTCCGCGATGATATCTTCAGGCCCCTTGCACACGATGGTCGCTTTCAGGTTTTTTGACCACTTCTGTACGTTTGCGGGGGTAGGGTCGTCACCCGTCATGTTCAGAAACTCCCCGCGGTGCGGCGTGAGC
>JAHJEW010000021.1 GCA_018825335.1 Patescibacteria group bacterium
GCCCAAAAAGCGACGGTCAAAACCTACTGCAGCGGGCAAAGCTCCGTCTGCGCGGGACAAACCGTTCAGGGTGGATGGCAGACGCTGGATGACTGCACATCCGGCGAAGTATGCCAGATCACAAACGGAATGCCGCAGTGCATCGCATCTTGTCAGGATACCTTCACGGCGTCCGGCGCAAGTGCGTGCTACGGCAATCCGCAGGGATCGGGCAATCCCACGCTTTGCCTGGAAACAAAGCAGAGCGGGGGATCAACCTGGCAATACCGCATCTGCAAGCAGGGCGGAACATTCCAAAATAGCTTCGATTACTCGCTGGTGGACGAGAACCATTTCGTAACACTTAGCGCGTCAACGGGGTCATCCGGATCGTCCTGCACCAACTGGAAGTCGATCTCGCTGAGTTACATCAAGCAGAACGGCGTCCAAAACGGAGCGGGGCTTAGGGGACATGTCAGCTCTCCCCAGGGCTGTCAGCAGTCCGCTTGCCAGTATTCGACAGGCGGCATCACGGTGCAGAAGACCTGTCAGTAGAGTGTTTTCGTTGACCTCGCCACGGCGGGGAATGACGAAAGCCCACAAGGGGGCGCGAAGCGAAAGCTGAGCGCCCCTTTTTTTCAATCACAACTTAATAAAAATTCACAACAAAATTTACAAAATCACACACACCTGTTATATTACACAGTAATATATTATTAATCACCCAAGTATGAACTACTTTGAGGATTGGAATGTCGCCATTGCGGCATCTTTTCAAAACCTGTGGGCAAAGATAGTTGCCTTTGTCCCGGAAATCCTGGGAGCCCTTTTGGTTCTCGTCATAGGCCTTTTACTGGCTGAAGGACTCAGTAAACTGGCTCGCAAACTTGTTGATCTTACCAAGGTCGACACCCTTTTGAAGAAATTCGAGGGAACAAAAAAACTTAAAGAAGCCGGGCTAAAACTCAGCTTCGCCGCACTCATCGCCTGGATAGTAAAATGGTTCATTATCATCGTCACCCTTATCGCGGTGGTTGATATTTTGAAACTGGAGCAGATCAACACTTTCCTAAAAGATGTCGCGATTTACGTTCCAAACGTGGTGGTTGCCGTGGTTATCCTGGCAATCGGTATTGTAGTCGGTCAGTTCATTTATGACATAGTGCAAAAATCCGCAAAAGCATCACACGTAACAAAGCACACCGCAGATACGCTGGCTGCTGTAGCAAAATGGGCGATAGTTGTTTTCGCCCTGCTGGCCGCTCTTGTTCAGCTTGGTGTTGCAACAAATCTTATTGAAATACTCTTCACAGGTCTGGTTGCGATGCTTGCTTTGGCGTTCGGTCTCGCATTCGGTCTCGGAGGAAAAGAACATGCTGCAAAATGGCTTGATAAAGCTACCAAAAGCAAATAATAGCGCATAATGAAAGTAGAAAAAAGCCCCGCCTCGGCGGGGCTTTTAAATTAAAAAATTTGATTCACGAATAGACCGAAACTCGAAATAATGTTAAAATAACAAGAAGAAATAAGCGAAATCCATGAAAATGAAAAGAAAAACTCTCATAATAATCGCAACCGCAATCTTACTTGCTGCGGTAGCCGGAATTTCCATCTATTTCAATAGTGGTGAATTATTCCAGGGTAGATTTTACGGAAATATTAAATTTGCGACATCCGATAGACAAATGCCCGCTCCAACCATCAGCAATGTCAAAGTAAGCAATAATCCATTTGATCCTTATGCGCAGAACACGACAATTTCATATGACTTGAATTATTCAGCGGAAACAGAAGTGTTTATTACTGCTCCCAACTATAAAAAATTATATCTTTCTGATGCGGGAAAACAGGAAACAGCAGGAACACACACAAAAACATGGGATGGGCGCGACCCCATGCAAAATGAATATCCGGAGGGGAATCATCCCTTCACAATTACCGCTTCCAACGCTAGCGGAACTACCGCATACACAGGGAATATAAAGATAGAATACACACCCGCCCCAACCATCAGCAATGTCAAAGTAAGCAACAACCCATTTGATCCCTATACGCAGAACACGACAATTTCATATGACTTGAATTATTCAGCGGAAACAGCGATATATATTACCGCTCCTAACTATAAAGAATTCTATCTTTCCGATGCGGGAAAACAGGAAACTCCCGGAACTCACGCAAAGAGGTGGGATGGGCGCGACCCAATGAATAAAGCATATCCGGAGGGGAACCATCCCTTCACAATTACCGCTTCCAACGCTAGCGGAACTACCACATACACAGGGAATATAAAAATAGAATACGCACCCGCTCCAATCATCAGCAATGTCAAAGTAAGCAATAATCCATTTGATCCTTATGCGCAGAACACGACAATTTCATATGACTTGAATTATTCAGCGGAAACAGAAGTATTTATTACTGCTCCCAACTATAAAAAATTATATCTTTCCGATGCGGGAAAACAGGAAACAGCAGGAACACACACAAAGACATGGGATGGGCGCGACCCAATGGATAAAGCATATCCGGAGGGGAATCATCCCTTCACAATTACCGCTTCCAACAGTGGGGGCACGTCCACATACGCGGGGACAATAGAAATAAAATTCGCAAATTAATTAGCAGTCCAGGTCGCACCGGCGGCCAAAATTACAAATTATTAAACACCCCATAAATCTGCTGCATTCCGTTGGTGGAAAAATACGGCAAGCCTTTGTAATAAACCATATAGCCGTTGCTTAAATGCTCCATGACAATGTCCGTATTTTCCGGATACCATTCATCAATCACTGGCTGATAGTCATTAACTTCCACTTTCGATCCCGCGCTTAAATCCATCTGCCAATAGGAATAAACAGTATCCTCATCACACAAGTTTTTATCCGTCACAGGAGCCCAATTCAGGTACAGAACCTTTGAATCATCCGGCGAAAAAGCCATAATACCCATAAATCGTCCGGGAGAGTCAATCTGTCCGATTGTTTCACCCGTCACCGGATCAACCAGTCTGTAAGCGCTCACGGCCGTGCCCGAAAAATCATTGCAAATATCTTCTCCCGTCGTGGCCGCCGTATACAAGTATTTACCATTATCGCTAAAACCGTAATAAAGGCGTGCTTCTCCATAACCGGGAACGGGCTGCAGCGTTTTTGAAACGACATCGAACGTATAAGGAACGGACGCTTCACCAACCAGTTCGGAAAGCAGCACAACATTGTCATCACGCCATTTATTCAGACCGAAAAACTTATCCGTATCTTCGCCTTCGTAAATCGTTTTCGCGCTGCCATCGGCCACGTTCACATCGACAAGGTCAAAAGCCGCTTCAAGTGAACCATAAACCTGATCCACCACCAAGACGTGCGTTACATCGGGAGAAAAAATAAAATTTGAAACACTTTTCTGCGGTTTATAAAAATCGCGCATTGTCCGCGATCCAAGATCAAAAACCGAAAGTTTACTTTCAAGATTGATAAATATGGAATTATTATCTGGCGAAAATTCAAATAACAGCGGATATTCGCCCACGCCGCCAATACTCTCAATCAATGTCTCGGGCTCGTTTTTACCTGTCTTCATCTTTAGGGCTACCGTCGGCCAGCTGCGGCCATCCGCGTCCTGTCTAGAAATCTCTTCCGTGAAAAGTAAGACCGGACCCTTTGGCAAAACCGAACCTTTTGGTAACGATGAAACCATAGTGCCACCTTCCGGAATGTCGACTATACCGCTTGTGCCGATTTCGCCGCCCCCGCCGCTGCATCCGGCAAAAACCAGAACTAACAGAATAGCGGTTGTCACTTTGATAAATTTTATAAATCCGAACATATAAATAAACTTTAAAAAATACATGGAAGTAGTAAACAATCTACATTATATCCTATTACAATAAAAAGCGATCCATTCAGAACCGCTATTTAGAGTGGTGGGCGAAAGAGGACTTGAACCTCCACGACCTTGCGGCCACTACCTCCTGAAGGTAGCGCGTCTACCAGTTCCGCCATTCGCCCGTGCAGAGGCAGTTTACTTTAGACCGCGCTTCGCTTCAACCTGTAAATGATGAAATAGCCGCCACATTGCAATTCTTGTCCGGCGCGATTATGCGCTGTACAATGGCTAAGACATAATAAAAAAAAATGGAACAAGTGAGACGCGAATTTTCGGCTGGAATAGTATTGTTCACCGAAAACGGCGAACAAAGAAAGTACCTTCTTCTTCACTATCCGGGAGGGCACTTTGATTTTCCCAAAGGGCATCTTGAAGGTGATGAAACCGAAAAAGAGGCAGCCACAAGGGAACTGGAGGAAGAAACCGGCATAACCCATCTGGAGCTTATAGATGGATACTGTGAAAAAATAAAGTACCAATTCCGCCATCAGGGGGGCATCATACAAAAAGGAGTGACATTTTTTCTGGGGAAAACATCAAAAGAAGAAGTAACAATTTCGCACGAGCACCAGGCTTCAATGTGGCTTCCGTATAAAGAAGCGCACAGGAAGCTCACTTTTGAAACGGCAAAAAATCTGCTTGAAAAAGCGGAAAACCACCTCAATCGTCAAAATCCTTAATAAAAAAAATGAAAATAACATTAAAAGCCTCAATCAATCCAAGAAATTCACTTTTAATTATCCCTCTTTTTGAAGATGAAGATATAGCGAAATTACTGCCAAAACAGCTTGCATCGTTTGCGGGAATTTTGAAAAAAGAAAAAGATTTTAAAGGCAAACAGGGTCAAACTTTTGCTTTAACACCTTTGTCGGAAAAGCTGCCGGGTCAGGTTTTATTTTTGGGGATGGGAAAAGAGAATAAAATTGACGGAACGGCGGCCCGTGTGGCTGCGGCGAATGCAACATCTTTAGCCAGACACCATCATGCAGGCACACTGGCATTTTTCCTGCAACCTGCATTTAAGAAATATCAACAGGAACTGGCGGAAGGTTTTATTTTGGCCGATTACAATCCAGCCAGATTTCAGACGGGTAAAAACAAGAAAAAGAATCAGAAAGCGGAGGTGAAAACGGTTGAAATAATTACTTCGACGACGGACAGGAAACAGCTTCAGAAAGGACAAACTATTGCGCAGGCGGTGAACGCGGCAAGAGAACTGGTCAACGCTCCGCATAATTTTATGGATACGGAAATGCTCACCCGTGAGGCGGGGAAAATAGCCAGAGAAAACAAGTTGAAAGTAACAGTATTAAATAAGAAACAACTGCAGAAATTGAAAATGGGGGCGCTTTTGGGTGTAAATAAAGGCAGCGCCAAAGGAGCGAATCTGGTTATTCTGGAGCACAGGCCCGCTCGACTGAAAAGCGGAAAAGGCGGGAAAAACCCGAAAGCGCCTAAGCCGATTATTCTGGTGGGGAAAGGGGTAACTTTTGACAGCGGCGGATATAACCTGAAAAGCGGCCCGTGGTTCGCGGACATGAAAATGGATATGTCAGGCGCGGCGGTTGTAATGCATGTACTGGCGCTTTGCAGCAAACTGAACATTCCTCATCATGTGATAGGGATAGCGCCCATTACGGATAATTTAATAGACAAAGACGCCCAGAAAGTTTGCGACATCGTGGTAAGCTACAGCGGCAAAACAATAGAAGTAAACAACACCGACGCCGAAGGGAGGCTGATACTTTGTGATGCCATTTCTTACGCGATAGATAAATATAAACCGCGCATGATAATAGATATAGCAACACTAACCGGCGCCTGTATTGTAGCTCTTGGTGAAAGATACGCCGGGATTTTCGGGAACAACCAAGAAATAATCTACGGATTAAAAAGGGCGGGGGAGCAGACCGACGAACTGGCCTGGCCGATGCCAATCCATCCCGACCACTCCAAAGAAATGAAAAGCCGCATCGCCGATCTGCAAAATGTAAATTACGGCAGTCAGGGCATGGCTGGCGCTTGCACCGCCGCGGCGTTTTTACAAGAGTTCGTTGGCAAAACTGAATGGGCTCACCTGGACATTGCGGGAACCTCGTTCGTTAAACATCCCAAAAAATACGAACACCAGATGGCGACAGGATATGGCGTGCGGCTTCTGGTCAAATTCCTGGAAAGTTTATAGATTTCAAGAAAAATGGCGGTCACAAAATATTCATCGGTTTATTTGGCGGGA
>JAHJEW010000022.1 GCA_018825335.1 Patescibacteria group bacterium
GGGGAGGAAAGTCCGGGCACCCAAAGAAGAAGGATAGTTCCTAACGGGAACGACTTCGCAACCTAATAAGAGCGATGTACGGCCAGTGCCACAGAGACAATACAAGTATCGCCCAAAATCGCAAAACGACAAACGGCGTAACCAAAGGTGAAAAGGCCCGCCAAGCGGGCCGTCCCCTCGCGAGAGGGATGACGTGGTAAACCCTATCCGGTGCAAGGTGGGATGGCAGAAGTGGAATCGCGGTTCTCTTTCCGCCCACGTCTGCCCACCGCGCGAGGCTCATCGCGAGATGAGTCCCAGAGAGATGATCATAGCCCCGCTCAGCGGGGTACAGAACCCGGCTTATGATCCCGTAAAGCATTAAAAAAATAAAATGAAACCATCCGAAATTATACTCGGCCTGCTAAAAATACCCGTCGATTTCATTATGGGTATTTTGGCTTTTGTCGTTGCATATCACCTCCGCACGGTGTCCGACCTTATCCCGGGAATAAAGCTGCCGCTGGATCTGACCCTCTTCCCTCCCCTTCAGGATTACATAAATTTCAGCGCTATCACACTGCTTGTTCTGCTTATCATGCTGGCCGCGGGCAGAATGTACTCGCTCAAAAATCACACAAAACTAAGCAGAGAAATCGGAAAAATCATTTTCACAGCGATCATCTGGGGAATGCTCATCATCGCATACTTCTTTATAATACGGGAGTTCCCATTTTCCAGGTTGGCGCTCGCCTACAGCTGGCTACTGACAGTCATCTTCATCAGCATTGGACGCGCCATTATAAGGATGATCGAAAACGCCCTTCTTAAAGCCAATATTGGCAAAAGGAACCTGCTCTTCATCGGCAACAATGTAGTAACCGAAACCCTTTATGAAAGGATGAAAAAAGATCCCAAATACCGCATTGTGGGACTTTTGGGGATGCATACCAACGGATCAATCAGAAATCTGGGAAGTATCGACAATCTGGCCGACATCGTAAAAAAATACAAAGTGGAGGAAATCCTTCAAACAACCTCCGGCCTTTCAAAAACCCAGGCCGAGGACATCCTTGAATTCTGCCGCGAAAACCATCTTGCATACAGCTTTGTACCGGATCTACTGGCAATGCACAAAACCAACGTGGAAATCCGGACGCAGAGCGGAATCCCCATTATTAAAATGAAACCGACTCCGCTGGATGGCTGGGGACGAGTCATTAAAAGAGGCTTCGACACACTTGGCGCTTTAGTCGGATTAATACTGCTTTCACCTATATTCCTTCTTACCGCCATTGCCATAAAACTGGATTCCAAAGGCAATATTTTCTTTAAATACCTGGATGATGGATCCCGCGTTAAACGTGTCGGCCAGCACGGCAAACTGTTTAATTTCTACAAATTCCGGACAATGCACCCGGGCACACATAACCTTCGCTACACCCGGCTTGCCGAAAAAAACGCCCGCAAAGGCAGCCCTCTGGTTAAGATAAAAGACGATCCGCGCATAACACGAACCGGCCGGTTCCTTCGTAAAACCAGCATCGACGAACTACCTCAGCTTGTGAATGTACTAAAAGGAGAAATGAGCCTTGTCGGCCCGCGCCCTCACCTGCCGGAAGAGGTCGCCAAGTACGCTGTACACCACAAATTCGTCCTGACTATCAAACCCGGAATTACAGGTCTGGCACAGATAAGCGGTCGCAGCGATCTGGATTTCGAGGAAGAGATGCGCCTTGATACCTACTATATAGAAAACTGGTCACTCTGGATGGACATTGTGATCCTGTTTAAAACCTTTGGCGTATTCTTTAAAGGCTACCGCGAATAACCGCCATTCGGGGTCGTATCGCGCGGCGGATTGCTATTCCGCGAAAATCCTTTACAATAAATATCACTGCAATTTGAACATGTCCAAATGATCTACAAACTGATAAATAAGATCCTCGGCGACCCGAACGAAAAGGCATTAAAACAAATCTGGCCGATCGTACACAAAATAAACGAAATAGCTCTGCAGTACGACAAAGCCCTCACGGAAAACGACATAACCGCCAAAACCGAAGAATTCAAGAAAAGGCTGGAAAACGGTGAAACACTCGATGACCTGCTCCCGGAGGCTTTCGCTCTGGTCAAATTCGCCTGCAAAAAACTGCTGGGCAAGAAATGGGATGTACGCGGCCACGATACTCCATGGGAGATGATTCCGTTCGACGTCCAGATACTGGGAGGAATAGTACAACATCAGGGAAAAATCACCGAAATGAAAACGGGTGAAGGAAAAACGCTGGTTTGTACCATGCCCGCGTACCTAAACGCACTAACCGGCAAAGGTGTGCACATTGTAACCGTCAACGACTACCTTGCCCACCGCGACTCCGAATGGATGGGCGGCCTGTTCAGATGCCTTGGCCTGACAGTTGGCGTCATAACCCACGGACAAGATTCCGTCCAGAAAAAAGAGGCTTACGCCTGCGATATAACCTATGGTACAAACAATGAATTCGGCTTCGACTATCTTCGCGACAACATGACCGCCGCAATGGACAATCTTGTGCAGCGCGAACTTGTTTACGCCATTGTCGATGAAGTCGACTCCATTTTGATTGATGAGGCCAGAACTCCGCTTATCATTTCCGCACCCGCTGAAGAGTCCACAAGCAAATATATGAGATACGCCCATCTAATCTCCGACCTTAAAGAACATGAAGACTATGAGATTGATGAGAAGATGAAAACCGCCACCCTTACCGAGGAAGGAATCGCCAGAATGGAAAAGAAACTGGGCGTCGAAAACATTTACACCGACGCGGGCTTTCTTGAAGTGCATCACCTTGAACAGGCACTGAAAGCGAAAACCGTTTATCTGCGCGACATCGACTATATGGTAAAAGACGATGAAATATTAATCGTTGATGAATTCACGGGCCGCCTGATGGAGGGCAGACGCTACAGTGACGGATTACATCAGGCAATAGAAGCCAAAGAAAACGTTGAAATAAAGCGCGAAAGCCGCACCCTGGCCACAATCACTTTTCAAAATTATTTCCGCATTTACAAAAAACTCGCCGGTATGACAGGTACCGCCATGACCGAAGCCGAGGAGTTTTTGCAGATTTACGGTCTGGATCCGATTGAAATACCAACCAACAAGCCGGTCTGCCGTGACGACAAACCTGATATGGTTTTCAAAAATCAGAAAGGAAAATACATGGCCGTGACAAAACGCGTTCAAGAGGCATACGAAAAAGGCCAGCCGGTACTTATAGGAACAATCTCGATTGAAAAATCGGAGATCATGAGCCGAATGCTGGAACTGGAAAAAATTCCGCACAACGTTTTGAACGCCAAACACCACGAACGCGAAGCCGAAATCGTGGCACAGGCCGGACAAATGAAAGCAATCACAATCGCCACCAACATGGCCGGCCGAGGAACAGACATCAAACTCGGGCCGGGCGTTGAAAAAATCGGCGGACTTCTGGTTATCGGTACGGAGCGACATGAATCACGCCGCATAGACAACCAGCTCCGCGGACGCAGCGGACGTCAGGGGGACCATGGTGAAAGCCAATTTTTTGTTTCAATGGAAGACGACCTGATGCGGCTCTTCGGCGCGGAAAAGATCCAGAACATGATGGAAAGAATGAACGTCCCTGACGACATGCCTATACAGAACAAAATGATTTCCGGCACAATCGAAAGCGCGCAGAAGAAAGTGGAAGGCCGCAACTTCGACATTAGAAAACACATTGTCCAGTACGATGATGTAATGAACAAACATCGCGAAATCATGTACTCAAAACGCCGCAAACTCCTGGAAAACGAGTCTGTAAAAAACGACATTATTCTGCTTATAGAAAATGAAACAGAGGCTCTGGTCGGTGCTCATTCCCCCGCTCCCGGCAATGAACAGGTATGGCAGTACGACAAAATTCTGGAAGACGTCCACGCTCTCCATCAGAGCGAAGACAATCCGTTAAAGATTGAAGATCTGCATAAACGCACAAATCGCGAGGACCTGATCGAAAAAATCAAAATGTATTATTTTACCGAGTACGAATCCAAAGAGAAGGTGCTCACCGATCCCGAAATAATGCGCAGAATCGAAAAAAATGTTTACCTCAACATCATAGACACACTCTGGATGGAGCATATAGACAACATGACTCACCTGCGCGAAAGCGTCGCTCTGAAAGGTTACGCTCAGCGCGATCCGCTGATTGAATATAAAGAACAGGCTTACCTGATGTTACAGCAACTGTTGGCTTCGATTCAGCACGGAACGGTCACCACACTGTTCAAACTAAACCTTCAGCAGCATCTGCCGGAAAGACTGCTAAGATCCACCATGCCAAGAAACATGATTACAAACGACGCACAGATAAGCAGCGTAACCGAAGGATCAAGTCCGCTTGCAAGCTCGCTTCCGGATAGTGATGTTGATGAAGGACCCGCGCGAAATCCGGTTATAATCAGGGCGGGAGGAGCTGCCGCGGATAGCGCGGTGAGCGGCAGCGAGGTGGTGGGCGGCACAAAAAAAATACATGCGGGCCGTAACGATCCATGCCCCTGCGGCAGCGGCAAAAAGTATAAAAAATGCCACGGCATAGCGTAGCGCCAAAATTACAAATGAAACCTTCTTCTCAAAAGTTCGGCGCCATTCAAAAAATAACCCGCTTTCTGGCAGGATTTCTGGTCAGCCTGTTTGTTGTGGCGATACTACTGAAACTGCTAAACGACTTCAAATGGGCGCTTTCGCTCGGATCAGCAATCAACGGAGCGGCAATTTACTATATTTTCAGTAATCGTAAAAAAGACGGCGGCCTGCGGATTGTTGGAATAGGAGCAATCACGGGAACACTCTTCATGATAGTGGCAGCCGCAGCTTTGTGGATATTCGTGCAGGCCGCCTTTCAGGGGATCGCGGACTAGTCCGCGGAATTTCAATCGATTCGTTCCGGTCATCACCTGTTCTGCGAACTGTGCCATTTATGGGCGGAAGCGATAATTTCCTCAAGACTGCTATGCACCGGCTCCCAGCCGAGCACCTTTTTGGCTTTGGAGCAGTCGGCTATTAAAACCGGCGGATCCCCTTCCCTTCTCGCCGCATCCTTATACGGAATTTTCTTACCTGTAACCTTTTCCGCCGCGGAAATAACTTCGCGAACGGAAAAACCTTTGCCGTTGGCCAGATTAAAAACATCGCTTTTTCCGTTTCTAAGAAGATAATCAAGCGCCAGCACATGCGCTTTCACCAGATCCGTAACATGAATATAATCGCGGATACATGTGCCGTCCGGCGTATCGTAATCGGTACCGAAAATTTTCAGCGGAGCGGTTTTGGCGGGGGAATCGGCAGCGAAGCCGCCGGCGGCCGCGCGCAAAACCAAAGGAATCAAATGAGTCTCCGGATCATGCGCCTCACCAAGGTTACCGGAGCTGTCCGCGCCGGCGGCGTTAAAATACCGCAGCGCAATATAGTTTATTCCATAAAAAACCTCATAGCTTTTTAAAAGCTCCTCAAAAAGCATCTTGGTCACGCCATAATAATTGGTGGGGAAAAGCCGCGCCGTCTCCGGAATAGGCACTTGCTTTGGACTTCCGTAAACAGCCGCGGTGGAAGAAAAAACAATATTTCCGCAGCCGGCGCGGCGCATCGCTTCCAGCAAATTCTGCCCGCAAACAACATTATTCCTGAAAAACAAATCCGGTTCCTTCATGGAAAGACCAACCTCAATCGACCCCGCAAAATGCATCACCGCATCAAATCGCCCGCGTTCCATAACATCACAAAGACCGGCCAAATCGCCCAGATCCATCTCCTCAAACCGCGCACGCACGTCAACCGCCGCAAGGTGTCCCGCCGACAAATTATCCACAACCGTCACCGTAAACCCGCTGTCACAAAGCACTTTAACCGCGTGGGAACCAATATATCCCGCTCCGCCGGTCACCAAAACCGCCTTTTTTGAAGCCTCATTCAAAGACATAAAAAAACATTAATCAAGATAAATCTCCCTTGGTTTCGCCCCGTTCACAGGACCGATAACTCCATTCTCCTCCATCTGATCCAGAAGACGCGCCGCCCGCGCGTACCCAAGCTTTAGCCTCCTCTGCAAAAGCGACGCCGAAGCTTTCCTTTCCGTTGTAATCACATCAAGTGCCTGCTGATAAAGCGATTCATCATCCTCCCCGATAATACTTTCCGGAACACCCTGGATTTTCTGCGCCGCCATCTTGGGCGAAACAATATCTTCAATATAATGCGGCGGAGCCATTATTTTCAGATTATTGGTCACGCGCTCAATCTCCTTTGACCCGACAAGCACACCCTGAATACGCAGCGGCCTGCTCATCCCCGAAGGCAGATAAAGCATATCTCCCTTGCCAAGCAGATCTTCCGCTCCGATACCGTCAATAATCGTTCTGGAATCCACCGAACTACTTACAGCAAAAGCAATGCGCGATGGAATATTGGCCTTGATAAGCCCCGTAATAACATCCACGGACGGCCTTTGAGTGGCCACAATCAGATGAAGACCGACCGCCCGTGCCATCTGCGCAACGCGGCAAATGGACGCCTCCACCTCTTTGCCGGCGGCCATCATAAGATCCGCAAGCTCATCAATCACCACCACAATATTCGGCATCTTCTGCAATTTTTCCTCATCGTTCTTGGCCGCCTCCGATTCAAGCGCCGCAATATTATACTCTTTTATATTCCTGAATTTCCTCTCAGAGAAAAACTGATAACGACGGTTCATTTCCGCAACGCACCAGCGCAGCGCGATCGCCGCCTTCTCCGGATCTGTAATAACCGGCGTCAAGAGATGAGGAATTCCGTTATAGGAAGTCAGCTCCACTCTCTTCGGATCAATCACGATCAGTTTAAGATCCACAGGCGAATTCTGGTACAAAAGCGCAAGCAAAAAAGAATTTATTCCCACCGACTTCCCGGCTCCGGTCGCGCCGGCCACTAGCACATGCGGCATTTCGGCCAGATCGGTACATACCGGCTTACCGGAAACATCCCTTCCTATCGGGAGCCTCAGATTCGACTCAATCTCTTCAAACTCGCGGCTCTCCAGAATCTCCCGCAGATGCACCGGACTCCTGTGATTGTTCGGCACCTCTATCCCAACCAGAGACTTACCTGGAATCGGCGCCTCTATCCTTATAGCCTGTGCCGCGAGAGCAAGCGCAAGATCGCTTTTAAGCGCCGTTATCTTGGACAACTTGATCCCCTCGTTAGGACGCAACGTATACTGAATAACCGTCGGACCCACATTCACCTCTTTCATCTCAACATCGATGCCGAACTGACCAAGTTTTTCACGGATAATCCGCGCATTTTCCTGAAGCAGATTATCATCCAGCGCCACGTCCACAGCCGGCGGATGTAAAAGATCAAGTGACGGCGGCTCCCAGACATAATCGTCCTCCAGCAAAGTCTGATCCGAAGACACATCTTCGTTTTTAATCTCAACCTCTTTGGTAACAGGCTCATCCGCAGCGGACGCCAAAGGCACCGGACGTTTAATGGTAACCATTTCGAGATGTTCATCACTTTTCATGGCCTTTATTCTTTCCCGACGGAAATCTTCCTCCGTCGGCTCGCTGTCATCATTAAGCTCTTCCATAATCTCTTCATCCGACTTTTTCGATTCCTTTGTTTTTTTATCCTGCTTGCGGACTATCTTGATATCAGGCTTAAAGAAAGAGAAAAACGCACCCAACGAAATTTCGAACGCCAGTAAAATTCCTATCAGAAGAAGCATCATAAAAACCGCCGACGCCCCAACCTGACCGATCTTCAAAATCTCCTGCAAAAGAAAATTCATCACAAACCCGATATAACCGCCATAGCTACCTGCCTGCGCCTGAGAATAAAGCGAATCCATAGGCACATAAAGATGCAGAATACTCAAAAGCGCGATCGTCATAATAGTCAGCCCCATCAGCCTGGAAAGAGTAAAACTCATCCGCTTGGAGAAAAAAAGCATAAACGAAGCCCCGAAAAACATGAAAGGCAACCCCTGTACGCCCCAACCGAAAATCGGCTTCAGCGCGCTCATCCAAAACTCACCCACGATCCCAAAACTGTTATTTAAACTAAGCAGCGTAAACACACCCAGTGCCAGATGGACCACAGCCCAGATTTCCCTGAGAACAGCGGATTTAACCTCTATCTTCAGAGTTTTTGGGGCCCGCTTCCGGGTAGTCGCGCGTCTGCGGGTCACTCTTCTGCGTGTGCGTCTGGCCATAGTTTTTCGCTTAAGACTGGTACTTAATATATACAAAAAATCGCACTTTGAAAACACTATTAATTGCAGAGTGGAGAGGACGGCGACCGGAGCGAAGCGAGCCGGAGCTCCGCGGAGGCGAGCGAAGCGAAGGGAAAATCGCGTACCACGCCTTGGCGGGGCTAGCGATTTTAGCCGACCCCCATTGATGTCAAAGGCCCGCGGCTGTATCATAATCCCCGCATAATCAAATAAAAATAATGATTCGCACACGCTTTGCACCGTCCCCTACAGGATTTCTGCATGTCGGGGGGCTCAGAACCGCACTTTACAACTACCTCTTCGCCCAACACAGCAACGGAAAATTTCTGCTCCGCATTGAAGACACCGACCAAAAACGTCGCGTTGAAGGAGCGGAAGAAAGCTTATTAAATACACTAAAACTTGTCGGCCTTGATTACGACGAAGGCCCGTATAAAGAAGGTCCCCACGCACCCTATATCCAGTCACAAAGAACCGATATCTACCGCAAATACGCGCAGGAACTTATTGAAAAAGAGGTGGCATACCCCTGCTTCTGCACAACCGAAAGACTGGAGGAAATGCGTAACAAACAGCAGGAATTAAAACAGGCGCCAATGTACGACCGCGCCTGCCTTAAACTTACCAAAGAAGAAATCGAAGCCAAAAAAGCGGCCAACGAGCCTTTCGTCATCAGACAGAAAATCCCCCGCGGCGAAAAACTGCGCCTTAATGACCTGATTCGCGGCATCGTCGTTTTTGAAACCTCCACACTGGACGACCAGGTGCTCATGAAATCCGACAATTTCCCGACCTATCACCTGGCCAACGTTGTGGACGACCATCTGATGGAAATTTCCCATGTCATCCGCGGCGAGGAATGGCTGCCCTCCACTCCAAAACACATTATGTTATACAAAGCTTTGGGCTGGGAACCGCCACAGTTCGCCCACATTCCCCTGCTGCTGAACAAAGATAAATCCAAACTTTCCAAACGCCAGGGCGACGTCAGCGTCGAATCTTATCTGGAAAAAGGATATCTTGTACCCGCGCTGATTAACTTTATCGCGCTTCTGGGCTGGCATCCGGGCAAAGGCGAGGAGCAGGAAATCTTCACAATGGAAGAGCTTGTTAACAAGTTCGATCTGGCACAGGTTCACAAAGCGGGCGCCATTTTTGATACCGATAAACTGGACTGGTTTAACTTCCAGTGGGGCAAAAAACTCCATTTTAAAGAGCTGGAAAAAATCGCAAAAGAGATAGACCCCGATGTAAAAATCGAAGAAAACCAGAGAAAAGAGCCCGTCCACACTTTTTCAAATGCCGATAACGAGCGGATGTTCAGCCAAAAACGGGGCGAAATACTGCTGGCAAAGTGCGAAAAACACCTTAAGCCACAGTGGACGGAAAAACCGGAAACCAAAGCCGTCCTTTTGAAAGCCATTGTAACTATAGAAGAAAAAATACTGAAAAACCCGTCAGAGGCGCAGGCTCATCTTGAATGTTTTTTCAATCCGAAAGACGCCGCCAAAGCCCTGATCCTCAACGAAAAAATGAAAGTCGACGAAGCCGTGACTGCGACGGCGCTAAGTGAAGGGCTTAAAGCACTAAAAGACTTTGACGGCTGGGATAGTATAAACAAGCTGCAAACCCTTCTTTTAAACCTTGCAAAAGAGCTTAACCTTAAAAACGGCCAGCTTCTGTGGCCTCTGCGTGTCGCCCTGAGCGGCGAAGAGTTCTCCCCCGGCACCTTCGAAATGCTTTGGGCGCTGGGCAAAGACGAGTCGCTAAAGCGCATAAACAGATCTTTACAAAAAACGCCGCGGGAGGCATGATTAGGCCATGACATTCGAAGAAATCAAAGACATCGTCAGGCGGCTGCTCAAAGACCTTAAGTGCGCCCACTGTAACCGCCGCTATGAAAACGAGGGCATCAGATTCCTGGCCGCGTACTGCTGTGAGGCCGTTTTCCATTTTTTCTGCGTACATTGCGCTTATCAGGTAATAGTACAGGTACAGATGATCGATGGAGAGGAAGGCGAAGAGGGCAAAACGATGACCATAACCCAAAATGATGTACTCGACATTCATAATTTCCTGAACCAATTTAACGGAGATTTTGAAAAACTCTTTTCCCATAAAACATGAAAAAAACACTAATAATCCCGTTCACCCTTTTATCGATTCTGATTATCGGAGGATGCCAGCAGGTGCAAAAACTGCAGGACGATGCCACAAATACCATAGATAGCACCGTGAAAAAAGTTGAAGACATAAAAAGTCAGGCCATGGAAACAAAAGCGGCCGTGGAAGAGAAAATAAACCAGGCCCAGGACGCCGCAGACGCAATCAAGAAACTGACAGAGTGATCCCGCGCCGGCTGTAGCGAAGTTTGCAAAGCAAACACTTCTCACCCCTATAACAAGGAGTCTCTTTAATGCCGAAACTCAAAGCACAACTTCACATTCACACCAGACAGGATCCGGTAGACAACATTCGCCACACCGAGAGACAAAAAATCGATTACGCGGCAAAAAACGGCTATGACGTAATGGCCATTACATGCCATAACGTAATGATTTTTAACGATGACCTGAAAAAATACGCGGAGAAAAAAAGGATTCTGCTGATTCCGGGCATAGAAATAGGCATCAACCGCAAGCATGTTCTGATCCTGAACGCGGGAGTGGAAGCCCAGAACATAAAAAGTTTCGCCGATCTGCGGAAATACAAAGAAAAAAATCCAAAGTGTATGATTATCGCCGTACACCCGTATTTTCCCGGATGGGTCAGCCTTCACAAAAGATTTGATGAAAATATCGACCTTTTCGACGCCGTTGAATATTCCTGGTTCCACAGCAAAAGAATTAACCGGTACAATAAAAAAGCAATTGCAGCGGCCGAAAAACACAATCTGCCCATATTGGCCACAAGCGACAATCACCTGCTAAGATATTTCAACAACACCTATAGTTTCATCGAGGCGGACAAAAACATCGATTCGATTTTTCGCGCGATTAAAGAGAAAAAAGTAACATTTGTAAGCCACGATCTGACACCGTGGAAAATGGTCTGCATCGTTACCGAAATGTGGGTCCGCCAGCTGGTTAAAAGATTCACACTTAGTTAGAAAAAAGCCAAATATTATTTTTCGCAGTCCGGCTATGGAAAATATCCGGCTTTTTTAGTATTATGATGATATGGATTTTATAGCCAGAGTAAAAGAAAAAGCGCGTGAACTGAACAAAAGCATTGTTTTTCCCGAATCATTGGAAGACAGAACTCTTTTGGCGGTCAAAATAATAACCGATGAAGAAACAGCCCATCCGATCTTATTGGGAGATGAAAAAGAAATAAAAGCACATGCAGTAAAAGCCGGCGCGGATATAGACTGGAACAAAGTCACAATTATAAACATGGAAGATCCGGACAGAACCGGCCGCTACGCCAAAGCCCTTTTCGAGATACGCAAAGATAAAGGATTATCCCGGGAGGCGGCCCGCGAACTACTGAAAGACCCCAACTATTTCGGCACAATGATGGTGCAGCTCAGCGAGGCTGACGGGATGATATCGGGGGCCGCCTCCCCTTCCGGCGCGGTCTTTAAGCCCGCGCTCCAGATAATCAAAACCAAAGTGAAATTCCACAAAGTATCCGGTGTTTTCTTTATGGTAATGGAAAACCGGCTCATTCTGTTCGCCGATTGCGCCATAATACCCGATCCAAACAGCCACGATCTGGCAGACATTGCCATAGACACCGCCCTGACCGCAAAGCGTTTCGGACTTGAACCGAAAGTAGCCATGCTGGCTTTCAGCACCAATTCGGACAACAACTATCCGGATATTCAGAAAATCAAAGAGGCAATAAAACTGGCCAGAAACAAAAACCCGGAACTTCTTATAGAAGGCGAAATGCAGGTGGACGCGGCGCTTGTTCCAAAAGTGGCAAAGCGCAAATTTCCCGAATCCCGCATAGCCGGCACGGCCAATGTACTGATTTTCCCAAATCTCATGGCCGGCAACATAGCATACAAACTCGTGGAAAGACTTGCCGGAGCAAAAGCCATCGGCCCGATTTTACAGGGACTGAAAAAGCCGGTAAACGACCTGTCCCGGGGCTGTGAAGCGCGGGACATAGCCAACATTGCCGCCATTACCGCCTGCGAGGCGCAGGACATACAATACGGCGACTTAAGTTTTGATTAATCCGTTTTGAACAACCCAATGAAAATTCTTGTAATAAATGCCGGCTCGTCATCGCTGAAATATGAACTTTTTGACGGCTCGCTAAAATCCCTCGCCGAAGGAAATATCCAAAGAATCGGGCAAAAAGGACAAACAAAGAACCACTACGCGTCGGTAAAACAGTCGCTCGCCGCCCTGCTCGGCCAAAAAATCATCAAATCAGCGGACGAAATAAGCCTGGTCGGCCACCGCGTCGTCCACGGAGGGGAAAAATACCAGAAACCCGTCCCCATAACAGCCGCCGTCCAAAAAGAAATAACGCGCCTCTGCAAACTGGCGCCGCTTCACAATCCCCCAAACCTGGAAGGCATAAAAGCATGCGCGAAACTACTGCCAAAAGCAAAGCAAATAGCCGTTTTCGACACCGCATTCCATCAATCCCTGCCTTCAAAAGCATATATATACGCACTCCCATACGCCCTGTACCAAAAAAACCGCATCCGCCGCTATGGATTTCACGGAACAAGCCATTCATATGTGGCCAAAGAAACAATAAAACTGCTAAAGAAAAAGCGGTCAAAACTGGTAACCTGCCATCTTGGCAACGGATGCAGCATTACGGCCGTATTAAACGGTAAATCAATCGACACCAGCATGGGCTTCACACCGCTGGAAGGAATCCCCATGGGCACGCGCTGCGGCAGCATAGACCCGGCAATACCGCTTAAACTGGCCGAGAAAATGACCACGGAGCAAATCGACCGCCTGCTCAATTTTGAGTCGGGATTCAAAGGCGTTTCCGGCGTGGGAAGCGACATGCGCGACATTCTGAAAACTCGCAAAACAAATAAAAGATCGCAGTTGGCAATAGACATCTTCACATACCGCGCCGCACAGCAGATAGCCGCATACTCCGCGAGCCTCGGCGGACTGGACGCCATAACCTTTACGGGCGGGATCGGAGAAAATTCCGGCTATATCCGCAAGGAAATATGCAATTATCTTGAACATTTCGGCATAAAACTTGATTCCGGAAAGAACAACGCCAACGCTATCACCGTAAGCGCCAAAACAAGCAAAATCAAAGTCTTCGCCATCCCGACGGACGAAGAAAAAGAAATCGCCCGCCAGATTCTGCCCTTTGCGCCGCATCGCTAAACTTATAAAACGCAATAAACTTACACTTGCGTCAAACGCCTTTTCCGCATAGAATAATCCCTGCCAATTCACAAAGAAAACTCATGTTTCACTTTCAACAAACCGGCGCGTACAGACAAATAATTTCGGCGCTCGGACAAATACTCAAAGACTTCCCCGAAGACGGCAATCCCCTGCTTAAACGGAAAATCGAGGAAGAGGCATACAATATAACCGACAACCTTGCCAAGGGGCTGAGCAACCTGGAAAAAAGCGATAAAAACGAGCAAATGCAAAAATCCATCGACGGTATCGCGGGAATTATTGCCCTTACCGATCTGGCCGGACAAAACGAATCAAAGATAAATCCCGTTAAAAGAGAACTTGTGGATAAGCTGCGCGTGCTGCAGTCCGACCTGCAAAACTTCAAAAGCAGACAGAAAAAAATCCTTATACTTTCCGCGCACATGGGCCAGGGCCACATGACAGCCGCCAAAGCCGTATCGGAAGCGCTTAGGCACAATTACGGCTACGATTACAGCGTGGAAATAGTGGATTTCATGGAGCTTTTAAACTCGCTGGTCAACCTTGTTACCAAAACATACTATGAAAACTCGGTTAAATTCGTACCGAGCATGTACAAAATTGTTTACGACAGTTCCAACAAAAACGTTAAAATAGTGAAGCTTCTGAATCAGGTTAACTACCCTTTCGTCCTTTCCAAGATCAAGAAATTTTTCGATGAAAAACAGCCCGATCTGCTGATTTCCACCTTCCCGTTCTGGAATTACCTAGCATCGGAAATCTGGAAAAAACACACCCGTGACGCCAAATTCATAAGCATCATCACCGATTCGATCACAGTCCACAACAGCTGGGTTTTGGCCGATACTGATTATCACATCGTAGCAAACGAAGACACAAGGCAATCGCTTTTGGACATGGGCACTCCGCCGGAAAAGATCAAGACGCTTGGATTTCCGGTTAAACTGGACTTTCTGGAAGAAACAGCTCGCGGGGAGTTTTTAAAAAAGTTAAATCTAAACCCAAAGCTGCAAACAATTCTGTTCCTGCCAACGTCGCAGGGACAAAAAAAGAATCAGAAAATTGTGAAAGACATTTTGGCCGCGGGTGGAGCCGCCGGCGACAGAATTAACCTGATCATCATTACGGGAAGAGATTCAAAGAACAAACCTAAACTGGAGAAAATCGCAGCCGGCTGCAACAATGTAAAAGTAATCGGTTGGACCGACCAGATGCCCGACTTTATTAAAACAGCCGACATTGTTGTAACCAAAGCCGGCGGCGCCACCGTCATGGAATGCATCGCCGCAGGCAAGCCGATGGTTATAACATCCATTATACCCGGCCAGGAAGAGGGCAACGCAGAGCTCATCAGACGCTACAGACTGGGCATCATTTCCTCCGACAAAGACAACATCGCGGACCACATCGACTACATCAGGAAAAATTATAAAAGCTTCCAGCGCAGTATCAACAAACTTTCAAATCCAAAGTCCGCCCTGCAAATAGCGGATTTCATCAACGACCTGCTGCAAAATTAAAGCGCCACTTCGTAAATCTTGCTCTGATCCAACAAATAAAGTTTGTTGGTATCTTTATCCACAAACAGATCTCTAAGATCGGTCATGTCGTCAAACACAAGTTGCCTGTCATATGAAGCTCCTCCAGTCTTGTCATCCTTATAATAAACAAGCACGCGCTGTTTATCCGGCTCCAGAATATAAATCGAACCCATATCCAGCTCCGTATAAATACGCGTCGGATTTTCCAGAGGGTCTATAGGCTCCTTCTTAATGGGAAATTCTTCCTTGTTACCGCTAAACAGCTTGGTAATATAACCGTCGTTTCCAAGAACATAAATATTCCCGTCAATCGCAAGATCTATGCCTTTCGCAAGATCAGCGTTAATGTTATAAGCCTCGGCCGCGTCAAAACTGTCGCGTCTTCTGGTATAACGCCAAATCTGATTACCAGCCGAATCAAGAATATATATTTTGTTGCTGTAAGCCTCAATCGCAACACCTTTCTTGAAAGCGCCATCGGCCGTATCCACAAAACTCACGCGGTTATCCTTAAACTCCATAACTTTGCCCGACTTGGTATAAAACAGCAGAGAATCCTTGTCATCATAAACCGCGCCCGCAATAACAGTTTCATTCTCATCAATAGTAAGCGGATCCTGCACCTTATCCAGAACAATCGGATACAAAGCGTTATATTCGTATGCATAAAGCGTACCGCCGAGATGCAAAAGTCCCAGCGCGCTCACGTTATCCCGTTTTTCGCTAAGATCGGCCAAAGTGCGCACATCCGGATGCATTACCCCGTCCAGCGCGTCCTGACTTTCCTGAATCTTGCCCAAAAGCTCGTTTGCTTTTGAACGATGATAACCGGAATTAAGAACCTCCAGGGCTTTCTGTTTGGCCTGGGAAAGCATCTGCCCGGCCTGATCCTTGTTGTACTGACCGGTGGTTTCGGCCGAATTAAGCGTTTCCTGAACTTCGTTAAGAGTTACGCTGTAACCTTCGATCTTTGCCTGCTCCGTGGCCTGCCCTTTAATCCACCAGATACTAAGAGTCAAAATAATAATCGCCGCAATCAAAGTCACCAGCATCCGGTCCTTGCCCATGGCCTTAAGATTCAGACCTCCACCTTCCCTTCGCACAGAACCGCTGCGGGACACTCTGGCCTTTCCCTTATCCGCAAGCGCAGTAACCCGCTGCCGCAAATCATTAACAGCCGCGGTAAGCGTATTTAAAGTGTCCTTCAGAGCATAACCGGATTTCCCGGGCCTCTTTTTATCATAAAATTCCTCCTTTTCCAGATGTTCCTTAATCTGCCCATGCTCCTTTTGCGTTAAAGCCGGAGCCCCTTCCGAAACGGCAATACCGGTAAGACCTATTCGTCCAAGCACTTCGGTCATCAAATAATCTTTCAACTCTCCCAGTGTAGAAATCAGATTCCTGCCGCTTAAAATTTTGGCAAGATCCGTTTTGCTTATAAATCTAAGCAATCGCGTCGAGCTGAAAAGCACAAAATCGCCCGGTTCCAGGCTACCACTGGCAATATTGGTAAACATCTCCTCCACACTATCTTCGCCCAGACCCTCACTGACCGTACTGCAAAGCCTTCTTCGGATCAAATAAGCTTCGGCTTCGCCCGTTTGTGTAAGATAAAGCGTATTTCCCACAATCGCCGCAATAACAACATGCAATGTTCCAATATAATCGGAAGCTTTTTCTTCCTTTATTTTCTGCAAAGCTTTGTTGGTACTGCGCACCGCATCCTCAAAACGCACATACGGATCTTTTTCCAGATCGGCAAAAAAAGCCTTCCTCATCGAATCAAAAATAGTTTCGCCAATAAGCTCGGCGTCAACCGGATTGTTCTGCACCTCTATATTAATATAGATTTTCCCGCTGTTTTCACCGCCTTCGCCAATATCATAGGCGTAATTTTCAACAAACCCACCTTCATCCCTTCCCACAAACATAAATTCATGTTGCGTTCTAAGTAACATCAATTATATATAACTTATACAAGTAACTTAGCGGCTAACTAGCAGCAAAAATACTATAAAACCGGTGGGAATACAAGCTGGACATGAAAACTTTAATAATAGACAACTACGACTCCTTTACCTACAACCTGTTTCAATATGTTGGAGAACTTGGCGGAAACCCCGTAGTAGAGCTCAGTGACTCCCCCGTTCTGGCCAAACCGGATGCGATAATGGACACAATCACTCCCACTCACATAATAATTTCTCCCGGCCCCGGAACTGTCGAAAACCCGCGGGATTTCGGTTTTTGCGAAGACATTATTTTAGGATTGATGGATAAAATCCCGATTTTAGGCGTCTGTCTGGGTCATCAGGGCATCGCCAAAGCCTTCGGCGCTAAAATAATCTCCTCCCCGGAAATAATGCATGGCAAACAAAGCCGGATAATACATACGCCAACTTCGACCGGCCTTTTCACAGGCATCCCCTCCCCTTTCACCGCTATGCGATACCACTCACTCTGCATCTCACCTGAAAACTTCCCCGCAGATCTTCAAATAACAGCCCGCACAGAAGATAAAACAATAATGGCCATCCAGCACAAAAAACTCCCAATTTACGGCATCCAGTTCCACCCCGAATCTTTTGGAACCGACTCGGGCAAAAAAATCCTGGCCAACTTCCTGGCAATTTGACATAAAATAGGTCTGCGGCTATTCTCTTACAGCATTATTTATTCATAGCCATGCAAGGTAAACTAAAGAAAAGAAAAAGGGCCAGGACTCACGGCTTTCTAAAACGCGCCTCCACAAAGAATGGACGCGCCGTACTTAGCCGGCGCCGCGCCAAAGGAAGAAAAAAGCTTACTGTAAAGTCGAAAGGAAAGGTATTTTAGTACCATGATCCCTCAAAAAAACAGATTAAGCAGGTCACAGGTCGCCAGTGTAATAAAAAAAGGTAAAAGACTGAGCAGTGAACACTTCAACATTAAATATCTGGCCAGAACGTCAAAAAACCATGCGACCCGGCAGGAAAGCCGATTTTGCGTTGTAGTAAGCACTAAAATCAGTCCCAAAGCAACCGAAAGAAACCGCATCCGCAGACAAATCTTCGAAGCAATCGCGGCGGAGCAAACCAAAATACCGCTGGACATCATCCTCTTCACAAAACCAAGTATTAAAGATCTGGATTTTGGACGGATAAAAGAAGAATTCGCCAAAATCCTGCATAAGATCGCCTCAATAAGTACTCAACAATGAAGAAGAAAAACAGTATTCTCCAATACATCATTGTATTCCTGGTCGTTTACCTCACGCTCAGCTTTTTCCTCAAACCGGGACAGGAGGAAACTTCCATTTCCGGCGCCGATTTCGACGTAATAGTCAAAAAAGAGTTCAGCGTGGACGAACTGGTCACAGTTCAGATCCGCAACAACACAGAAACGGATACAACCATAAAAAGCGACTGCCCGCAGGAACCTTTAACCGTTTACAACAAACAAAAAGGTGAATGGACGCAAATTACCTCAACCAGAGAAAACGGCTGCGAAGACTCACGGGATACAACCATTAAACCGCATGAGAAAGCCATAATCAGCTATCAGGGCTGGAATCATGCACTTTTTGGAGAAACCGGAACATATAAGGTGGAACTGACAATCGAACCCTCCATACCAATACAAACACCGGTGCAACCCGAAATCAAGACGATATCATACGTATCCAACGAATTCGAAATCAAACCGCAGGGCTGGTTCGGCTGGCTCTGGTCGGCCGGCTTTTATCAACCAATCTATAACGCACTGATATACATAACCAGCGTCATTCCTGGAAACGACCTTGGCCTGGCCATAATTATTTTAACACTCATTATAAGGACGCTCCTTTTAATACCATCCCACCGCTCCCTGAAATCACAGCGCAAAATCCAGGAGCTGCAGCCGAAACTTAATCACATAAAAGAAAAACACAAAGGCAACCAGGAAATGATCGCCAAAGAAACCATGATGCTCTGGAAAGAGCATAAAGTAAACCCGCTTTCAAGCTGCCTGCCACTATTCATACAACTCCCTTTCCTGATCGCGATTTTTTACGTGATTCAGGGCGGACTAAATCCGGACAACGTCCATCTGCTCTATGGCGGACTCAAATCTTTTTCTTTAAGCAGTATTAACACCAACTTCCTTGGCATACTTCAATTAAAGGAAGTAAATGTTTTTGTACTGCCGCTCATTGTGGGAGGGCTGCAATTTTTTCAGATGAAACTGGCCATGATGCGCAGCAAGAAAAAGAAAGAAGCTCAGGGTAAAGAGAAGGAAAAAGGCAACGAGATGGAAATGGCGAACAAAATGATGATATACATAATGCCCGTGATGATAGCAGTATTTACCGCATCGGTACCATCCGGTGTGGGTTTATATTGGGCGGTCTCGACAACATACGGAATAGCGCAGCAATTCATAGTAAACAAACAGGTAACCACGGAATCTTCCAAAGTCCGCGTAATCAAGAAGTAGGTTTCTAAAAAAAAACTTATATCACATAATCTTCAGGCACCATGGATCTCTTTATTCAGGAAACGGTCGAACAAATCCTGACCAAAATGTCCACACCCTTTCGTAAAGTTCGACTTGAAAAAAAGGACGCTCTTACCTACAGAGTCAACATTGAAAGCGAGGAGCCGAGCCTTTTAATAGGCCATCACGGTGAAAACATCCACGCCCTTCAAAACATAATCCGTGTTATAATCTGGAACAGAAAACCGGAGGAAAAAGTCAATGTAATCGTTGACGTTGATAACTACCGCAAAAGACAGGAAGAAAACGTTCTGAACATGGCCGAAAGAAAAGTCGAAACCGTCCGAAGAACCCACAAAGAGCAGTCGCTTCCGCCCATGTCGCCTTATTTCAGAAGACTTATTCACCTGCATCTGGCCGACAAATTTGAAGACATCAC
>JAHJEW010000118.1 GCA_018825335.1 Patescibacteria group bacterium
AATCCTGATCCCATGCATCTTTTGCAGGAACTGGACGCTTTGGATACCGATCAGAAGAAATTTAATCATCTACGGAGTATTTTTCTTAAAGATGCCGATGTGAATGAATATTTAAGGTTCCTGAATACCGATGCAGAGACCGGGTTGACGATAAGCCAATTATCAAGGTTAAAAGCTGTTTTGAAAGATTTTAAAGTTTATTTGGGGAATTATCTTGAGCAGACAGCGCGGAGGATAGTTATGTTTGACAAGAAATTGAAGAATATTATTGAAGAATTTGCCAGGCCCAAATTAACACCGGAAAATGCGGAAAAAATCGGCCATATACGAAAAAGAGTGGCGCAAGCAATACGGATTGCAGAGATGGCGCGTGGCATTAAGGGCAAAAGTTTGCGAGAGGTAACGCGGAATGGTGTGCCTTCGGTTATCGGAGGGAAAAAGGAGCTGTCACCAAGACATAAAGAAAAGCTGCTGGCGGCTTTGAAAGCCCGCTTTGAGGAGAATATGAATCGTCATGAAGGGATAAAGTGGTCCCATGCGCTTGCAAAACTGGAGGCAAATCCGAAAAAATTATGGTCGCTGAATGAAATGGAAAGAACGGGCGGTGAACCCGATGTTATAGAATTTGAAAAGAAAACGGGAAAATATATTTTTGTTGACTGCTCCGAGGAGAGTCCATCCGGAAGAAGGAGTTTAAGTTATGACCGTGATGGAGAGGAGAATGCACGGGATCATGGGTTTGGACCACGCGGCAATGCTGTCGATATGGCCAAGGCCATGGGTATTGCAATATTGACCGAAAAGAGATACAGAGAGTTGCAAAAATTGGGAAGTTTTGATCGCGGGACGTGGAGTTGGATCAGAACCTCCCGTAAAAGAAGATCATTCGGCTGTGCGTTGTCCGGCGTTTGTATAAAGGGTAATTGTGAAGTGTTTGTTGCCGGTGGGAGCGAACCCACTTTGGGCAGGGCGTTTCGCGGCTTGCTGAAGGTCTAAAAAGGGATAAAGGATTTATGTTAATGTATCTGCAATGTATAATTTATTTGTAGTTTAGAATTTTTTAATGTTTTTGTGTGAAGATAAGCGCGACACAATGGGGAAACAGTCCGGCGGTCAGGATTCCAAAGCCGTTTGCGGATCAAATCGGTATTACAAATGGTACTATGGTTGAAATTATTCTGAAAAATGAAAAAATTGTTTTGCCGGATACGATGAAAACTCAAGGCGCGGTTTTATCCGATCATGTAAAAAATATGGATTGGCGGAGCCGGAATGCGAAGTTTCTGGAGAGGTTGCCGAAAGGCCGGGAATGCTTTTGGGTTAGAGGTTTTTGTGCGGCGGGGGTGTAAATTTATCTATTATTTAGAATTAGCTTAGTTTTTCTTAATGTCCGTCAATTATTGTCGGGTAGTCTTTTGAGAAGAACCATTTATGACTCCGGTAAGAAAAATTATTGTTCAGGGGATAGGGGTTAACATTTTATCCGCGAAACAAAATGATAAAGACTTTATTTCGCTTACGGATATGGCGAAATATAAAACCTATGATAGCGGGGTGGTCATATCAAATTGGCTCACAACTAAATACACAATACAATTCATGGGTGCGTGGGAGCAGCTTCACAACCCAAATTTTAATCTAATGGAATTCAATAAGATTAAAAACGAGGTTGGAACAAATGGGTTTATTGTCTCTTCATCCATGTGGATAAAGAATACGAATGCCATAGGCATCAGATCAAGTGCCGGCCGATATGGTGGAACATTTGCTCACAAAGACATTATCCCTGAAAACCTGGCAAAATATGCCAAGGATCTGGTATATGCCACAGTGGAACAATTAGTAATTTTAGCGAATCTTGAAACTCTAAACGCCGAATTTATCCGCCAGGGCCTGGAGTCTGTGGAAAGGCTAAAGAAGCTTAATGATATAGCTATCATTCAAATGCGGTCACTTCTGGGACATCCCTCTATCAAAAAACTTTCAGAAGGTAACAGCTAAAATAAACCCGGGACCTGCATAGGTGAGGTCTCGGGAAGGCTGGGAATGCTTTTGGGTTAGAGGTTTTTGTGATAGAATCGGGGGAGAGTGTATTTTTTAACCATATTTGCTATGGGAAACTCTATTTTACTCGCCCAGGTCATCGGGCCGATTTTTTTAGTGATTGCGCTGCATATTTTGCTTTATAAAAAGCATCTTTTGCAGTTGGTCGATGATCTGATGAAAGGCGGACTTCTTGTTTTTCTTTCCGGATTTATGGCTCTTACGATCGGTATGATTCTTATCACGGTTCACAATGTGTGGGTGAGCGACTGGCCGGTGATTATAACTATTATTGGATGGTTGAGTTTTCTTAAGGGAGTTTTTTATCTGCTTGTGCCGGATGTGCTGCATAGTTTGATCGGGTATGTCAGGAAAGCCACAACGTATTGGATGGTCGGGGGGATTGCCATGCTTCTGGTTGGAGTTTATCTGATTTATGTGGGCTTTCTGATGTAGAGGCGGCGTGTGAGGATAACTGACGGCTGCGGTGGACAGGTTGTCCGCGAAATCATTGTTGGCGGTTTGTGGCGGCCGATGGGTGCGTGGCGTGCGCGTGGCGTGCGCGCGCACGTCAATCCGCAACAAAATTGTGGTTTGTAAAGTTGTAAAAGGTGAGTATACGCTCACCGTCTGATTTGTCCAGTTTAAAAGCTGGATTATTGGCTTGTGTTTGCTAAAATACAACAACCACGCACAGCGAAATGAAGTGCGCCTTTCCGGAAAAATTATTTCTTAAAACAAATTTTCATGACCAATTTATTAGCAACTCACGAACCTGCCGGCAAAGCTGCGCACCAAACCCTAACCGACGCGCAGCTGTATGGGCTTTGCAAGGAGTACGGCGCGCGGGCGCTGGAGGCGCGGCGCAGGTTTACGGGGCTTTTGCCGGAGGTGTATAAACGGCGGCTGTATGCCAAAAAAGGGTTTGGTTCGATTTTCGAGTTTGCTGCGAAACTGGTCACCGCCACTGCGGGATCCCGCTAAGGCGGGACCGGCGTTTCGGAAGAACAGGTTCGGCTTGTGCTTCGGCTTGAGCGGAAATTTGAAGACAAGCCCGTTTTGAAAATGGCTTTAGTGAAGGGTGAAGTTAGTGTGAACAAGCTGGCGCGGGTGGCGTCGATTGCGACGAGTGAGAATCAGGAGGAGATTGCCGGACTTGCCAAAAAGTTGCCGCAGAGTGCGCTGGAGGTTTTGGCGAGGGATGTGCGCGGTCAACAAGCGTTGTTGGAGGTCGAAAATGCAAACGGCTTGCACAAGTCATTATTTGAGGTTGAATCCATGCGCGCGCACGTCAATCCGCAACAATCGCTGGAGGGCGTCAAGGCGGAGGAGTTGCGGCTAGACGAAGATGTGCGGGAGGAATTGGCCGAGTTGCAGGGGAAAGGGATAGACATTTGTTCTTTAATAAGGGAAATGCTGCAAAGGCGCAGGGAAGAATTGGCCAAAGAAAAAGAAAAACTGGCGGAGGAGGAGAATAGACGGGCGGGAATGTGGGGAAAGGCGGCGGCGAGCGCGAAGGGGAATAAAGCGATGGTACGCGGGCAAACGGTAGTGATGGGCGGGCGAATGGTGGTCCGAGCGCAAAAAATCAAACCGTCGCGGTATATCCCTGCGAAAATACGACATTTACTTCGCAATGAGCACGGGACCAAGTGTACTGTGCGAAATTGTGGGAAACGGGCGGATGTGATCCATCATACTCAAAGGTTTGCGTTGAGCCGGAACCATGATCCGCGGTTTATGGCTCCGCTATGCGCGCAGCATCATGCGATCGCGCATGGGATTGACGGAGTGTTTTGGGAAAAGAGGCAATTGTGAGGAGGGCGCGGCGGCAGGCGTGAGTATACGGCGGGCAGATTTGCGGCGGGTGGTGAAAGCGCGGGGAAAACTGGAGAAAGTAAAATGTTAAGATTTTTTTGGATGTGAGCGGCGGGTGGATTTCCGTTTGGCGACACGCGTTTTGGTGGCAGATTTGCGACGGCGGGGAGAGGCGCGCTTAGGCGTAGCACGTTTGGTGGTGGGCGTGGCAGCGGGCGTGGCGGGCGCGCGGGAGGCCTTTTTTTCGTTGTAGGTTACCCAGATGAGGGCGATGAAGCTGCCCAAGAAGAGTATCAGTGAGATCCAGAAGTAATATATTTGCCACTGGTTTTTGGCGTCAGAACCCGACACAACAGGCGCCGCGGCTTTTGGAACGGGCGACGGGTTTTCGGATACGGTGATTTTTGAGTGGAGTATTACGCGCGTGGCGATGGTTATATTGGCGTTCTTTGTATCTTTTTTGGTTTTTTCCATGGCGATGCCGGCGCGGTATTCGCCGGGCTGCGTGTTCGGGGGGACGTGTAACGTGAAATATTCTTTTTGGTCTTCTTTTGGCGCAAGTACGACTTCCGGGTGGTCGAAAGTGATCCATTTGCCTTCATCGTTGCTTTCCGTGTCGCGGGTTTTGTAGGCGGGCGTGCCCTG
>JAHJEW010000119.1 GCA_018825335.1 Patescibacteria group bacterium
CACCATTTTGGGAGTACTGCTGGGCGGACGGCTGGGCTATATTCTTTTCTACAATCTTGGCTTTTACCTGGAAAATCCGCTAAAGATTTTCGCAATATGGGAAGGCGGAATGTCTTTCCATGGCGGTCTTTTGGGCGTTACCATCGCATTGCTGCTTTTCGTTCATTTTAAAAAAATTAACCTCTGGCGCGTCTCCGATGCCATAACTGGATTCGTACCTTTGGGAGTTATGTTTGTTCGCATTGGCAACTTTATTAACGGTGAGCTGTACGGAAGAATCGCCGACAAATTCTGCATTTACTTCCCGACCGATCCGTCGAATTGCCGTTATCCCTCACAATTACTGCAGGCATTTCTTGAAGGATTGATTCTTTTTCTGATTTTGCAGTTCATAGCATATAAAAATCCAAAACAGGGAATCGTCTCATGTCTGTTCCTGATTTTATACGGACTATTTCGCATTATTGCGGAATTTTTTCGACAGCCCGATCCGCAAATCGGCTTTCTGTGGGATGGAATAACGCAGGGACAACTGCTTTCAGTGCTGATGGTGATCGCGGGAATTATTTTATTGTTTGCAACAAAAACATGGAAAAAGGATTCTGGGAAAATTTAAAAAAACCAATCATGGGACTTGCCCCGATGGACGGCATAACCGATGAACCTTTTCGTTTAATGATTGCAAAATACGGTAAACCCGACGTTATAACCACTGAATTCGTTTCGGCGGAAGGAATATGCCACGGAGCGACAAAACCATTGTCGGCGCTCATCTACAATGAAATAGAAAGACCGATTTTGGCGCAGGTTTTCGGATCCGATCCGCAAAGTTTCTATAAATCAGCTTTCGTTTTTTGTGAACTGGGATTTGATGGGATAGATATTAATATGGGATGTCCCGCCAAAAACATTACCGCTAAAGGATCTGGGGCTTCTTTGATTCAAACCCCTGAGCTTGCAAAAAAAATCACCCGCGAAACCATGCGTGGAGTTAGCGACTGGGCAAAAGGTAAAAAAATCAAGGACAGTGGACTGCCGGACACAATCATTGATTATTTAAATCTTCATCGGCCAAAAATGGTGAAACGTAAAGTACTGCCGGTATCTATAAAAACCAGAATCGGCTATAACCGCGATTGCGCGGAAGAGTGGGTAAAACACCTGCTGGAGTCAAAGCCTGCAAATATTTCAATTCACGGACGTACACTCAAACAAATGTACACCGGTAAGGCGGACTGGAATGCTATTGGACACGCGGCCGAAGTAGCGCGCGGTACTGAAACAACTATTCTTGGAAACGGAGATATTGAATCGATTGAGGACGGTCTGGCCAAAGTGAAGGAATACGGTGTTGACGGCTTTCTTATAGGCAGAGCCGCTTTCGGCAATCCATGGATTTTTCAGGTTAAAGGTCCCGAAATAATGCTGCGGGACAGAATAAAAGCGGCCATAAAACATAGTGAGCTTTATGAAGAAATTTTCGGCAACAAACATTTTGTGCACATGCGCAAACACCTTGCCTGGTATTTAAAAGGTTTTCCTGGGGCCGGTGAAATTAGAAAAAAACTTATGCAGACATCCAGTGCACAGGAAGTAAAAGAGGTGCTACAATACGCCCATGAATCCGATAAAGGAACATGACATCCTTATCATTGGCGGAGGAGGGGCCGGTCTTCGAGCCGCACTTTCAGCGGCGCAACTGGACCCGAAATTATCGATCGCGATTTTATCCAAAGTGTACCCAACCCGCAGCCACACGGTTTCCGCAGAGGGAGGATGTGCGGCCGCAGTAGGCAAAGACGACAATATTAAGAACCACGCAGAAGACACTATTATAGGAAGCGATTATCTTGCCGATCAGGATGCAGTGGAATTTTTCGTGAAACATTGCAAAGAAGAAATTTTACTTCTCGAAAAATGGGGATGTCCCTGGAGCAGGAGCGCGGACGGCGCAATCGCCGTCCGCGCTTTTGGCGGTATGAGTAAAAAACGCACCGTTTTCGCCGCCGACCGGACAGGTTTTTTCATGCTTCACAATTTATTCGAAAGAACATATCTGCATCCCAATATTCATCGTTACAACGAATGGTATGTCACGAAACTTTTTACGGACGACAAAGGAGTTACAGGTGTTATGGCCATACATCAGAAAGAGGGTGAGATGCAGGCTTTCCGCGCCAAAGCCGTTATTATCGCCACCGGAGGCGCCGGCAAAATGTACAAAAATTCCACAAACAGCGTTATTAAAACCGGCGACGGCATGTATCTTGCCTACGACGCCGGCGCCGCCCTGAAAGACATGGAATTCGTACAGTTTCATCCAACAGCCCTTCCAAAAACCGGCATTCTTATAACCGAAGCCGCGCGCGGCGAGGGCGGATATCTCATCAACAACAAGAAAGAAAGATTTCTGAAAGACTATGTGCCCGAGAAAATGGAATTGGGGCCGCGCGACATGATCACACGCGCTATCATCAGCGAATACCGCAAAGGAAACGGCTTTAACGGGCCCTACGGCAAATATGTTGAATTGGACATAAGACATCTTGGCGAAAAAGTAATCAACGAAAAACTCCCCCAAATCCGCGAACTGGCAATCGAATTTATGCATACCGACCCCGTGAAAATGCCCATTCCCGTTACACCTGCCCAGCACTACACTATGGGCGGAATCAGTACCGATATAAAAGGACAAACCACCGTCCCCGGACTGTTCGCGGCCGGTGAAACCGCCTGCGTAAGCATCAACGGAGCCAACCGTCTTGGCTCAAATTCTCTTGCCGAATGTCTGGTCTTCGGGGCGCAGGCCGGAAAATACGCAGCCACCCACGCGCAAAAAAATAAAGTCCGCTCCCCTTCCGCCGGACAAATTAAAACGGAAACCGGACGCATTGAAAAAATACTCACAAACGAAGGCAATGAAAATCCATTCAAAATCCGCGACGAAATGCAGGAAACAATGGACCACCACGCCGGTATAATCAAGAACGAAAAAAGCCTTTCATCGGGAATCGAAAAAATAAAACATCTGCAACGTCAATTCACCAAAATTAAAATCAATCAGAACAATACGGTTTTCAATGGTGAACTAATCACAACCCTGGAACTGGCCGGAATGCTTAAACTGGCCGAAATAACCCTTCTGGCAGCCAGTCGGCGTCGCGAAAGCCGAGGAGCCCACTACAGAACGGACTATCCGAAACGCAACGACAAAAAATTCCTTAATCATCTGCTAATATCAAAAAGCGGTGGAATACATATGACACCCTCAATAAAAACCGAACCTGTTACAATCACAAAATGGCAACCCAGGGAAAGAAAATATTAAATCCATGACAAAAAAATACACCATCAGAATAAGACGCTACGACCCGCAGACCGGTAAAAACTGGTACGACATCCATAATATCTACGCGGAAAGAAGAATGACCGTGCTCGACGCTCTCAACCAAATCAATGAACATGAAAGAGCGGGCATCTCCTATCGCTCTTCCTGCCGTATGAGCATCTGCGGAAGTTGCGGCACCATTGTTAACGGCAAATCGGTCTTGATGTGTAACACCTTTCTTAAAGACCTGGAAGATCCGGTCACAATCGAACCTCTCCGGAATTTTGCCATAGTAAAAGACCTTGTTGTAGACACCGACGCAGCCATGGAAAAACTCCGTGACGCCCTCCCTTATACAACTTTTTCCATAACCAAAAGTCGCTGCGAATCCGTTCAAACACCAAAGCAACTGGAAAAAATAAAACAGACAAGTCAGTGCATTAAATGTATGCTTTGCGTTAGCGCCTGCCCCATTTACGGACTGGATTACAATTTCATGGGACCGGCCGCTGCAGCAATCGCTTACAGGTACAACAAAGATTCTCGCGACCATGTAGGAGAAAAAAGGCTAGACTCCCTTACCGGCAGAAACGGTGTCTGGAAATGCAATTTCGTTGGAGAGTGTTCAAACGTCTGTCCGAAAAATGTTGATCCGGCGGGCGCAATTCAGAAAATGAAAGTTATGGGCGTACTCCACTGTATTAAATCGGCGCTAAAACCCAAGCTAAAATCCAAATCGAAATCCAAAAAATGAAGAAACTTGCAAACACTCCGGCACCCGACTGGTGGAAAGAAAAACCAGCCTACAAAATATATTACTTTCGCGAATACAGCGGAATCCTCATAGCAATCTGGGGCTTGTACTGGCTGTGGTTCATCGGCGCAATTATATTCAGCCGGATCATCCTTGCCTATTTCCCCGACATTGACCCCGTTTTCAAATACATTCTTTTCATCCCTCTTAAATACTATTTCCTTTTCAACTGTATAGGTTTTATAGGAGCCATTATTCACACCATCACATGGCTCGGAGTTATGCCGGAAATTCTGCCTTTCAACCTTTCCAAAAAACAAAGACATCTCATTTTTTCCCTGCTTATTCTCGTCTGGCTTGGATTGAGCACTCTACTTTTCATCCTTCTAATGAACTCTCTATTATGAGCGGAAACATAAATAAACCTGACATAATAAAAAGTCTCAAATGGGGCGCTTTCTCCGTAACGGCAACTTTTTGCGCCTTCGTGCTGCCGGTTTTCATTTTCACACTTCTAAGTACGCCGGTGGTATTCAATCCGCCACTGCCCGACTGGATTTTCATAATTGTTTTCCTGGGTGTCCTTTTTTGCGCCTTTTATCACAGCATTTACAGAATCTACGCCTCCGACCACGATTTACAGCTTAAAAGTAAATTCCTTTTCTGGATCGGATCAATCATCGCCGGTATTTCCGTTATTGAAATTCTTCATTTTATTCTTCTAAAAATAGGAGTTTTATGAAACCAAAAAAATCAGCAACCTCCGTCAATCAGGATCGCACGGAAACAGATGTAATCGGTAAAGTTTCCGTACCCCGCGAAGCGTACTATGGCTCTTTTACCGCAAGAGCGCTGCAAAATTTCAAGATAAGCAATCTTAAAGCCGACCCATCATTCAAACTTTCTCTGGCACAAATAAAGATCGCAGCCGCACAAACCAACGAAACCCTGGGCGAAATCGGTAAAAAACATGCCGGCGCAATCATTAAAGCCGCAAATGAATTTGTAAGCGGAAAATTCGACGACCAGTTCACGCTCGACATTTTTCAGGCAGGGGCGGGAACACCTTTTAACATGAACATAAACGAGATTCTGGCAAACCGCGGGAACGAACTTCTTGGCGGAAAAAAAGGAACATACTCGCCGATCACGCCCAACAATCACGTCAACTGGGGTCAGTCCTCCAATGACGTCATCCCAACGGCCATTCGTTTAGCAGCACTTATCAAAGCAAAAGACCTTTTACCGGAACTGGAAAAACTTTCGAAATCTTTTTTCAAAAAAGGCGAAGAATTTAAAAAAATATTAAAAGTGGGCAGAACCCATCTTCAGGACGCCGTTCCAATTACACTTGGACAGGAATTTCAGGCCTACGGCTCCGCGATTAAAAGATCGCACGATTACATTAAACAGTCTTTTGAACACCTCAAAGAGGTTGCAATAGGAGGAACCGCGCTTGGAACAGGCATTACCACCCACCCGAAATTCCGTCCGCTCATGGTTAAAAACTTAAGTGCACTAAGCAAAATCAGGCTTAAAGCAACCAAATATCCAATGGAACTGAGCCACAATATGAACGCTTTTGTCATGGCCTCAAACGGACTACGATGCCTGGCCGGCGACCTGATCCGTATCAGTAAAGATCTGCGACTGCTGGCATCCGGACCGCAGGGCGCCATTTACGAAATCACACTGCCGGAAGTTGAACCGGGCTCATCGATTATGCCCGGGAAAATCAATCCTTCAATCGTCGAATGCGCAACCATGATCGGCCTTCAGGTCATGGGAAACGATCACACCATTGTGCTAGCAGCGCAAAACAGCGAACTGGAACTGAATGTAATGACACCCGTAATCCTGCATAATCTTCTTTGGTCGATAGAAATATTAACAAGCGGATCCATAATGCTGCGCCGACAATGCATTGACGGGATTAAGGCAAACAGAACACAATGCCAAAAACTACTTAAAAAAAGCCTTTGTCTGGCAACCGGACTTTCTCCATATCTTGGCTATAAAGCCACGGCTCAACTTGTAAAAGAATCTCTTCAAAAAGAAATCCCTCTTAAAGAGCTGTTAAAAGCCAAAAATTTCATGGCGGATCAGGATCTGGAAACTATCCTTTCCGCCGAAAAACTCACTTCCCCCGCCCCCACCGACCAAGAACTAAAAGTAAAAATCGCAACCAATAAAAACTTCCAAAAATATCTTAAAGCTTGACGTAAAAGCACTCGTCCGCTTAAATGGGGAAGCTTAACTCCCAAAACCATGGCATCAAAACAACACGGACTAACAACAATGAACGCAACCAGACCCAAGAAAAAGCCCTCCAAAAAGCGCAACAAGGTCATAGCCCGTGAGCGCAAAGAGCAGCTGTTAAAGACCCTTAACGAAGCGGTACGCGCAGCACGGAGCACAAAGCCGGTAAAAGCGGCAACCACACCCAAAACGGTAAAAACCGTAAAAGAACCAAAAGTAAAATCCACAAAAGCGGAAGTTTAGTTTCTCTTAAAAAAACAACAAAACTCCTCCCCTCGGAGGAGTTTTTTAATGGAATCAAAAGCCCAAATCCTGTATAATAACAAGAAAAATACGTCAAAACCAAACACGTCATCATGGACCTTCAGAATATTGTCATTCCTTTTGCCGCAAGCATTCTCATCGGCGCGCTCATAGGAATTGAACGCGAAAAAAAGAAACAGTCCGTAAAAAACCTCAGCGCCGTGGGCATCCGCTCAAGTATTGTCATCAGCCTTTTCGGAGCCACTTCGGCATATCTTGGACAACTCTTGTCACCGGTCATCTTAATGGTATCGCTGGCGGCCATCATCACTCTTACCATCGCTTCATATATCTATCTTGTAACAAAATACGGCCGCATCGGCATCACAACGGAAATATCCACTATTCTGCTTTTCCTGTACGGAGCAATTTGCGTTTTGGGATCAGTTCAGCTGGCCATTATATTGGGAATATTAACAACCCTGGTCCTCTCGCTCAAAAGTTATCTGCACGGTGTAGCCAAAAACGTCAGCGACCGCGAATTTTACGACACTATCAAATTCGCCATCATTGCTTTCATTATCCTGCCTTTCCTGCCGGACAAAAACTTCGACCAGACCATTCTGGGTCCGCTCCTTAGCGCCGCCCCACAAAGCGCCGTAGCGGGACTGGATGTTCTAAATCCATACAGAATCTGGTTCCTGGTGGTTTTCGTATCCGGTGTCAGCTACACAGGATACATTCTGGTAAAACTTTTCGGAAACAAAGTGGGATTAAGCCTTTCCGGACTTATGGGCGGACTATACTCCAGCACCGCGACATCGCTCACTCTTGCACAGCGCAGCAAAGAAATGCTTAAAATCAAAACCCCTTTTATTGCGGCCATAACACTCGCCTGCGCCATCAGCTACATAAAAAGCTTCATATTTATCCGGGCACTCAACGAAGAGCTGTTTTTAAGAACCCTGATTCCACTGGGACTGATGTTTCTTTACATGCTATGTATAGGCCTTTATCTGATGCTTAGCACCAAAAAAGAAAAATTTACGGCTCAACAAGAACTGAAAACACCGTTCACCCTTATAAAAGCGCTGAAACTGGGAGCGTTCATCATCGGGGCACTTTTAGTGGCAAAAATATCCCTTTCCTACGCCAAAGTCGAAATTTATTACATAGTCGCAACCATAAGCGCTCTTTTCGCCATAGACGACCCGATAGTAATTTCAACTTCAGCCTCAGCCGGCAACCTGCTTAGCATGTTCGATGCAAAAAACATCATTTTACTGGTAACTTATCTGAACATGATCCAGAAAGTCTTCATAGTCTACTTTTTTGGCAATAGAAAACTGGTGAAACCAACCGCACTGATATTCGGAGGACTTCTGCTTGTCACACTGGTCGGGTTCATTTATCTTTGATTGAGCAGCTAACCAGGTAAGCTCAATAAATGTCTCTTTTCAAGAAAAAAGCCGGCAAGAAAACATTCGGAGACTCAAGTAAAATATCACAGCTTAGTTCACCATATCGAAAAACCATCATCGCCCCACGGGGTAAAAAAACAAAAAAAAACAGAAAAACATCTTTGGCTAAAATCCCTCCTGCCCGCCTGAAAAATACGTCACAACGCAGCAGAGGAAAGACACTTCTGGCAACCATTCTAAGCATTGGCATCATAGCTTACGGAATCTATGCCGTTTTCTTTTCCGATTTTTTCCTGATTAACAATTTCATTGTCGAGGAGGAAGGAACCATTATCGACAACAATAAGGAAATTAATACAATTCTTCAAAAAACCATCGATAAAAACATAGTACTGTTAAGCGATAAAGAGCTTATAGATAACATAAAAACAGCCCACCCCGAAATCGAAACTGTTACCGTCAAAAAAATCTTTCCATCCACTATCAAGATCGAGTACCGTAAATACCCGACTGTGGCCAATCTGGTCAATATTGTGGAAGGCGTTCAAAAGAAATTCCTTGTAGACAGCCAGGGATTTCTGGTGGAGGAAAACACGGAACACCCCGATCTGCCACATATTTACTATGAAACCGGTGAATTTCTGGAGGTTAGAAACAGCTTTTTAAGCGATCCGCGGCAAAGCCAACAACGTCTTACACAAATAGTTAACGCGATTAAGCTTTTCGAGGAAAAATTTGCCATGAAAATACTCTACGCCGCCTATAAAAAACAGGAACGCGAAGTTCACCTACAGACCGAAAAATACTTCACAGTTATGATCGATCTGGAAAAAGACCTTAACAGGCAGATTGAAAAACTGAAAAAAGCCCTCCCCAAATTAGACATTTATAACGAACCTCTGGTATATATTGACTTGAGAATATCGGGAACCAACACGGAAAAAGTAATATATAAAAGAAAATAGGATGTTTTGGGCATTAATCGGTATTATTTTGGGGATTTTCGTCGGCCTTGCGCTAAATTTCCCCATACCTCTGGAACTGACCAAATATTCGGCGGTAGTGATTATGGGTATTCTGGATGCACTTTTTGGAGCGATCAGGGCCGAAGTCACCAAAGACCAGTTTAACGCCATTATTTTCATAACCGGCCTGCTTTTTAACGTTATCCTGTCCATAGCAATTACTCTTCTTGGCGATAAATTAGGTCTGGAACTGTATCTTGCAGCCACTTTCGTGTTCACTCTAAGAATATTCTCCAATGTCGGGATAACCCGCAGAGCTGTATTGCAAAACATCCTTCAATCCGACAAAAAGAAAGAGACCCACGAAGAATCTTGAGAAAAATGCCAAAATAACGTATAATTAGAGGTAAGAAACCAACATAAAACAGTAAAAAAAACAAAAATGACGCATTCTTCCAAAATTGCTCTCATTAAAGAGATGCTCGAAAGCGCCGAGTCCAGTTTGCGATCGGCTAAACAGATGCTGGGCGAAATGTCTACCGAAAGCGGAAAAAGCCAGTACGCGGCCATGGCCACCAAACTGGGTACATCGGAGGGAAATACCCCGTCAAAACAAATTATTGAAGGCATTTTTGACGGACAAAAAATGCTCGGACCGGACAAAAAAGAATATTCGGTTCCGGCAAACTATGCCAGTAAATCAAAACTAATCCCCGGAGACGTACTTAAACTGACAATTACGGACGACGGATCATTTTTATACAAGCAAATAGGACCGGTTGAACGCAAAAGAATCGTTGGAACACTTACTTACGACGACGGTCAGTATCGCGTTATTGGCGAAGGAAAAGCCTACAAAGTCCTTCTGGCTTCAGTTACATATTTCCGCGCCGAAATCGGTGACAAAGTAACACTGATTGTACCGGAACTTGAAGACAGCGAATGGGGCGCCATTGAAAACGTCCTTCCAAAATCGGAGGACGATACGGATCTGAGTGAACTTGATATGTAAATAAAACAAAAAAATAAAAACAAAAAACAATGCAACTGGATAAAATTTTCCGAACAGCGGTTCAATACAAAGCTTCCGATATCTATATAACAACGGGAAGCAAGCCCGTTTTGCGCATAAACGGAGACCTGATTCTGATTGAGGAACATGAGGTTTTCACCAAAAAAGTAGCGGAGGAGTATCTTCTGGAAATATTGAATGAAGAACAAAAAAAATACTTTGCAAAAAATCTGGATCTGGACTTTTCATTGGACATTCCAAGCATAGCCAGATTCAGGGTAAATATTTTCGTCCAAAGAAAAGGTATTTCCGCGGCTTTTCGTCTGATTCCGGAAGCGGTCTATTCTATAGACGAACTGGGACTTCCGGAAGTACTGAAACAAATCTCACGGGAAAAAAACGGACTTGTTATAGTAACGGGACCCACAGGTTCAGGTAAATCAACCACTTTGGCGGCCATGGTCAACGAAGTCAACGAAACATCGGCCAATCACATAATTACCATTGAAGACCCTATTGAGTTCGTTCATCAAAACAAAAAATCCATAATCGAACAAAGAGAGGTAAAAAGCCACACTCTCAGCTTTGAGCGCGCGCTAAGATCAGCGCTGAGGGAAGACCCGGATGTAATTCTGGTGGGCGAAATGCGCGATCTGGAAACAATTTCATTGGCGATAACCGCGGCAGAAACGGGTCATCTGGTTTTCGCCACGCTCCACACCAGCGGAGCGGCCAAATCAATCGATCGTATGATCGACGCATTTCCTTTTGAACAGCAAAATCAGATCAGATCACAGCTGGCGGAAAGTTTGACGGCGGTAATCTGGCAAAATCTGGTAAAAACAAAAGATGGCAAAGGCCGCATAGCTCCATTGGAAATAATGATAAATAACAGCGCCATAGCCAATATGATCCGCAAGAACAAGACTCATCAGGTTGATTCCGCAATCGAAACCGGATTCAAAGAAGGAATGCAGACTATGAAAAAGTCGGTAAGCGACTTACTGGATGCCGACCTGATTACCGAAGAAACAGCTTTGGATTGCATACCGGAAGAAATCGAAGCCTGATTATCCACCGAAAAAAGCCATTACCGTTTCCCTGAAACCCAGGGAAATAATATAAGCTGCGTAAAAAAACAATAAAAGCGATCCGTGAAAGCGGGTAAGCACCTTTTCCTTCAAAAGGAAAATAAAGAAAATAATCGAAATAAACAGGGCGAAAAACGCATCCAGAAGAAGTTTCGGATCAAAATTAAGAGGCTTGATTAAAGCGGTAATTCCAAGCACCAGAAAAACATTGAAAATATTACTGCCCATAATCGTACCAATGGCAATATCATCCTCATTTTTCCGCGCGGCCATAACTGCTGTGGCCAATTCCGGAAGAGATGTACCCAAAGCCACAATCGTCAAACCTATAAGAGCCTCGCTGACCCCAAAACCGATGGCAATAATCACAGCCTGATCAACAACCAGCTTACCTCCAACCATAATACCTGCCAGACCGCCCAGAACCAAAAGGCTTAGATACCAATAACTCTCTTTATAATTGGCCATTTCCTTTTTCTCTATCTCCTCCTCTTTGATCTGCGACGACTTCAAATCGCCAAAAATATAGTATAGAAAAACAACAAAAAAGGATAAAAGCATCAGCCCGTCACCAAGAGAAAGGTTATTAAATCCAACATTCTGCTGCTGAAAAAACTGGTCGTATCCCATAAAAATCAAAGCCAGAATGGCAAAAATACTCAGTGGAATCTCTTTAGTAATAGTCACCCGCCGAACAGTCAATTGCCGGATAATGGCAGCTACACCCAAAACCAGAGCGATATTCGCAATATTGCTACCAATAATATTTCCCAAACTTATATCCGCATTTCCCTGCACTGCGGCAATAATGGACACCGTACCTTCTGGAGCGCTGGTTCCGAAAGCAACAAGCGTAAGCCCGATTATAACCTTGGGTACCTTAAATTTTTTGGCAAGACCCGCGGCACCGTCCACCAATATATCGGCGGCCTTAATTAGCAGCCCAAAGCCGAAAACCAGGAACAGAAATGTCCAGAAAGTCATATAAATTTATATTAAATCACTATTATAGCCATACTACCAAAATAAAACCGGCATGGCCACCAAAAGCGGGGGGAAACACGCCCGGGCGGGATTGCCCGTATGGGCCAAAAATGGTATAATAGAAAGAATAATCATGCGTGAACAATGAAAAAAACAATCAGACAATTTGTAACGATGCTGATAATCTGCGCAGCCGCGCTGCAAATGGCGG
>JAHJEW010000120.1 GCA_018825335.1 Patescibacteria group bacterium
GCCAGGATGGAGCCGGAAGACAGGGAAATCGTCCGTTTGAAATTTTTTGAGGAGGCGTCGAATATTGAGATTGCGGAAATTATGGGACTAAGCGCGAATCATATTGGAGTGAAGGTGTTCAGGGCCCTGAAAAAAGTTAAACAGTTATTATCTTCCTAAGTAATTATGGCGAGACCAAACAGTAAATATTTTGCTTCCGTAATATCCAAACTTGTTGCCGCAAAGCGCAAGGAGAAGATCGTTATTGATGAAGCGTTTAAGATGCAGCTTAGGAGTGCGCTTCTTACAAGGGCCTCTTTACCGGTTAAGCAGGAGAAGGTTTCTTTTGCCGAATTTTTTATGAAATGGCGTTTTGCTTTTGCGGCTTTGCCATCGGCTTTGATTGTGATGATTGTGGCGGCGCAGTTTTTGAATATGCCCGTATCGATTCCAACGGAACAGATGGTTCCGACCGAAGGCAGGGCGGATGTTTTGGATGAGGATGTTTTGGGTGAGGAGGCGGCCGATTCGGGGGAAAAGCTGGAAACTTTTCCGGGTGAAATGGTGATGCCGAAAAAGTTGCTGGATTTTGGAACGGAAGATTTTGCCGATAGTCAGGCGGTTACAACGACTACATCGAAAAAGTCCACTCCCGCGCCGGTGCAGGAAGTTCCGGTACCCGCGCCCGCGCCCGCGCCCGCGCCCGCGCCCGCGCCGTACTATCTCTTCGGGTTTCCATTCACATATGTTCCGTCGCAGACAACGAATCAGCCGGAGGAGGTGGCCGGTGAGGTTTATCAGGCACAGGAATCCAATGTGTATCAGGCTCCGCAGACGACTTCAACCCAGGGGACGATTTATCATGTTGGAGGTAATACGGAAACAGGTTCAGCTGCGGGAACGGGTGCAACCGCGGGGACCGGGACAATCGTAGATACCGGTACAACGGAGCAGCAGGTTGTTCCGTATTCGTTGCCGGTGCCTTATTCGCCGGTAGTGCAGACCACCGAACCTCAGGTTGTGCAGCCGCAGCCCGTTGTTGTGCAGCCGCAAGTTATAGTGGAAACGCCGGTAACCACGACGTATACGCGTGTTCAGTATCAGCTGGTTTTGACGCAGGCCAAGAAAAGCGCGATGGAGGCGGACGTTATTCCTTCACTGGTTGACGGGCGTACCAATTACAGCGTGAAAGTTTATGACAAAGGAAGCGGGGTTGTGGCGGTGAGTATAACTTTTTCCGACGGGTCGACGCTGCTGCGGTACTACAAATATAACGAAAGAACGGGAAATTGGGATAAGGTTCAGTATATTGAAAGGTATTACTACGATGATTCGTTGACATATATCAGGACGGAGAATTAGGGGCAGGTTCCGTTCTATTCAATTAGCCCGATTACACAAGTCCAAACAGCCATAGTGGAATTTTTTTATCCGTTCCAACCAGAATGTCATCGGCAATGATATAAGTGTTGGGGTCTTTTGAGGATATTGTCTTATTTTTCCCACCGATTTCACAGACGCGTTTTTTTGTTTTATGCTCAACCAGATAATCGTATTTTGAATGTAAAGATACAATGGTCCTTGTTCTTTTTATACATTCGATAAAAAATATTTCACGCAGCATTCCAATATTCGGACTTTCAGAAAAAAGCAGGTTATACAAATAGGCCAGATTCGTGTTACTTAGAAGTATTTTTTTATCCTTTGTTATTTGTTGAGTAATATTTCCCTGTTTTTTGATAATATGAATCAGCCCCGCTTTTTCCAGGATAGTGCAGTAATATTCGGTGGTTTTTGGATCAATTTGAAGTTTCTGCGCGATTTTGGTATAGCTCATTTCGGTAGGAGTGATGCTGCTTAAAAGATAAAGAATTTTTTCAAAAAGAAGAAGATTTTTACTTTCTACGTTGTGGGTCCGGGAAATATCTTCGTAAATCGTTTTTTTCACGGCATTTTCGAGAAGCATAAAATATTCGCTGCTTTCGTCGACCTGGGTTCTGTAAAAATAGGAGTACTCTTTTAAATACTCCATAAAGTAAATCTGTTTCATCTGCGGCGCATATTGGTACGAAATTTCCGGCCCATGGATAAAAATATCATCAAGTTGATATTCAGGAATATTGATTGAATATTTATAGGCCAAGAATTCCCTTAAGCTAAGAGTATTCATTGGATAGAGAAGAACCCGGCGGGACAAGTCGTGGCTTTCCTGAATGATGTCGATGCTGGAAGAGCCCGTAATAACAACATGGGCCTCCGGAAAGCTATCCGTAATATTTTTTATTTCCTGTGTCCACCCCGGATATTTATGAACTTCATCAATATAAAAAATCCGCTGAGAGTATTCCTTGTAAAGATCATAAACGAGCTGGAAAAGTCCATGTTCAATAATGGAAACATTGTCACAGGAGAAATAAACTCCCTCATTCTTTTCTTTCAATCGTTGAAGTATTAAGGTGGTTTTGCCGACTCCCCTTTGGCCCATGATGGCGACAAGTGGGAAATTCCAGTCAATCTTCGTCATAATTGCCCGTCGAAAAGTGGGAAGGTTTTTCACAAGCCCATCCTGTAAGAAGCGAAGTTGTTCAATGAGGTTTTTATCCAATTATTATGGGGATTATATTCCTGAAAACAATCTAATTATAAGGAATATGATCCTTAAAATCAAGAGTTTTGAAGATTAAAGCTTCTTTTTTAGTTTTCAGCAATCCCAGGCTTATCCAGAAAAAAATCAGGATTTGGGGGAAGAGCAAGCTGTTTATAAAGATGGAATGGACGAGCAGGGCGGCGATCGCGCCGATCAGGCCGAGTGAGAATCCTTTTGAAAGTGCGGGGATTTTTTTGTCGCGCAGGTTTTGCCATGCGGTTTTTATCGGGATTAGATAAAGGAGGAGGAAGGGAATGAAGCCGAGAATTCCGGTGGTGGCGAGAATGGTTAAGAGGCTAGAGTCGGAGCCGGCGGCGGAGTGGGTATCGGGCGATTGGATGAATCCTTCCTGAAAGTTGACGCTGCGCAGTGTGTTGTAGCCGCTGCCGAGCAGGGGTCTTTTTTGGATCAGCTGGATGGTTTGTCCCCATGACTCCAGGCGTAATTTGGCTGTGGGATCGGGTGTTTGCGCGGATGCGCCGGTTATGGCGGCCATGCTTTGGGTGAGTTCCCCGACTCTTTCCTGCGCGCGGGGGGAAATGCTTAATCCAATTAAAAAGAGTGCCAGAGTTATGAGGAGTATTTTTCTGGATTGGATGAGGCTTATTATGAAAATGCCCGTGGCGAGAGCCAGATAGGCTGATCTGGAATAGGTGAAAAACAGGGCCGTGGCGAGGATTGCGATTATGAAAAGGAGGCCGGTTTTGTGGGCGATTTTTTTTGTGAACAGCATTATGCCCAGGAGGATGCTGATTATGAAGGCGAAAAATCCGCCCAGAAAGTTGGGGTCGAGCCAGGTTGCCACGAGCCGGTTGATGTGGGGGTCGTATCCGGCCTGTTCAAGCGCCGTGAGGTTCGGGAATATGACGAGCTGGATGAAGCCGATTATGGCTATTATAAGCGCGGAAATGGTGATGGCGGTGATGATGTTTTTTGTGGAGCTGCGCGGGTCGGGGTGGGTTTTAAGTGCGTGGATGGTGACGAAATAGAGCAGGCCGTACTCAAGGAAGCGGATGAGGTAAAGCGATCCGGCGGCGACGTCCTGCGCGGGGAGGAAGGTCAGGGAGTGAATGAGGGAGAGTGTGGCGATGATTATGAAGAGAGTAAAGGGGAGGGTTAGCGGGGGTGGGGGTTGGGTGATGGTGGTTGGGGATATGGTGTTTGCTTCGCAAACTTCGCTACCCGTTTTGTTAGCGTGCTGGCGCACGCGGATTTCGCTGCGCGAAATCAGCCATCCAAAAAGAAAAATAGGGATGAAAATGTCGGCGGCAAGAGTGCCAGTCCCGGTGGTGGCAAGGTCAATGCCGCTGAGAGACAGGCCGCCCGCGCCTATGGAAAGGCGGCCGAGTTCGCCGAGGACGGGCAGGAAAATGATAATGTAAAGGGCGGAGCGGGGTTTATTGGCCAGCAGGAGCGGTAGAATTACGACGGCGGCAAAGAGGAAAATTTGGAGAGGATTGCCGAAGATGCGTGATGAGAGCAGTGCGCTGGCCGCGGAGGCGATTATCGCGCCAATAACCCAGAAGATGACTTTTGGCAAAAATTGTTGTATAGTAATGCTCCTTTCTGCTATCATGTTTGCACATTAAGTTAAATTTATGGCTGATTCAATGAGAAAAAGCGACAAACTGGTGATCGCCACTTCCAATCCGGGGAA
>JAHJEW010000121.1 GCA_018825335.1 Patescibacteria group bacterium
AAATCGGTAAATTCCAGCTTGCGACCGGCAACCATCGCCTCAAGCGCTTCCGTATTCACAATCCTTTCCATGTCGCCCTTTACCAGGGCTTCAAACAAAGCCGGATCGTTCCCGGCAAGTCTGCCAAGTATGTTTCCGATTACATTATTTTCAGCGGGCTTTTTACCCGCTTTTATTGCCTCGACCTCTCCTGCAAGCAACTTGGCGAAAGCTTTTTTGTCCATATTATTGCGTAACCCCGCCAAATTCTCCTTATCTCCAAAACGTTGTTTTTTTGCTTCAATCTCGGATTTCAAGCCTTGCACATCAATACCCGGGGCTATTTCCGTCTTTGAGCCGGACTCAAAAAATCTAGCCAGATCTTTCATACCATCACTACTTGTCATAAGTTTATCGATCAGATGTTTACTCAAAGGGATCTTGCCTTCATGCACATCCTTGAAAAGTTGGGCCCTTTCCGGAGGATCCATCAGCCGTACATCTATTTTGACATTTTCAACATCAATACCGGGCGCGACCTTTAAATTCGGATTTTCCAGTATATTTCTCAAATTAACTCTATCAATTGGATTTCCCGACATTTTATTGATCAATCGTTCATTAAGCGGGAAATTACCGGCCGCCACCTTTCTGATTAACCTTTTCCTGCCATTCGGCGCCACCCACATGGTCTCTATATAGAGATTATTGTGGTCAAGGCGCGGATCCAGTCTCACTTTTTCATTTCCCAAAAAATTAAGAAGCCATAACTGTCCATTTGTAGTCGTCAGTAGCTCATTTGCAAGTTTATTGGTAAGGACAATTTCTCCACTGCCTACTTTTTCCATCAATTCCGCCATACCTTCATTTGTTTGTATGGCCTTTTCAATATACTCATCGTTGCGCTTCGCCTCACTTTGTAACCCAAGTACTTTTTTTGCAGATTCCATTGCCATTCCAAAAATGCGGTCACCCACTTCCTTAGGGAATGTCTTGGAAAGTATCTTCGACAGATTTCTCGCGGTTACGGGCTTTCCTTCAACAGAAAGAGGAACACCGTTTATAAAAATTTGTCCATCCAAATTAACATCAACCTTCTCAATCGATTTCGGATTGTTGACATCGAAACTCGTTCTTTCAGAAGCGGCGGCGGGAGGATGCTCGGGAGGAGCCTCCTCTATCGGAAGGGTATCTTTCCTTCTTGTAAGAGGTATCGGTTCCGCTTCAGCTAGAGAGACAGGTTTTGCTTCGCTCTTTTTGGTAGCAGCTTCCCTTAGAGCTTTTTCTATAAGTTTTTTTGTCGACTCATCCGCTTTGACAGGCGCTTCCGCAGCTTCACCGCTCAATTTCCTGACCCCGCGCATTGCAACAGGCATAGCCACCGCATAAACAACATTATCCTTGATTATCTGCCGCACCTTTTCCTGCGTGATTTCTTCCCCCGACATTCCCATCAATGCAATTTCAAGTCCGGCGGAAAGCGACTCGTCGGCCACCTGCTCCAAAACTATTTTCTCCACCTCTTTAAATGCTCCTTCCGAAGCGGTGTTTGAAGAAAACCCGAAATTTACAAATTTGCTGGCACCCATCATTAAAGCCATTCTTCCCCATGATTTCAGATATTCTTTGCTGTCAAATTTAACATTTCTGACTACGCCGTTTAATGCAGAATTGGTTGCTCCAGCTACTCCGCTTTCCACGCCAAGGCTTCCAAGTCCAAGCGCGGTAGCCTTTTTCCAGCCAAGCTCCTTCACAATAAACTTACAGTACCCTTTAAATCCCTGTTTAAGCGCGTTCTCGGCTCCCACCATAACAGCCTCTTTCGCTCCCGCCTTCGCCAGTTGTCCAAGCATTAATCGCGTTGCGCCCGTTTTTGCAATATTACCCATTCCAACGGAAACAAAAAGGAGGCCGACATCAAGCATCAATGTCGTCAAAAATCCTTCCCACTCTTCGTTCGTGAATTTCCAAAGTTGGTACCAGTTTCTTTCTTTGTGATATTCAAGGTTCACGAAAGTGTTACTATACACATCGTTCCATTCCGCTCCTTTACCTATTATTACGCCCTCCATCATGTCATGCGCTTCGGCTTTAACAGCTTTTTGGTAAGCGCTGTCCACCGCCAGCTGGAACATTTTTCCCTTCATTTTGTACACAATCGAATCCAGATTATCCGAAGGAATTTCGGCGCCGTTATTTTCCTGCCGGTATTTTTCGGAAACTTTTTCTCTCATTTTCGGCTCCTGGTTCCATATCTGCATTTGCAGATCGGTGTCATTGCGCATTTTTTCTTCTATATCCGGCCTCTTTACTCTTTTTGCCGCATTTTTTAATTCCGGCTCAAAATATTCGTCGTAGTACATTCTGGATAAAGCAAAGAAGCCCTGGCTGTATGCCTTTTTCGCCTCCGCCAGAGCCATCTCGCTCCGTTTATACGGATCCCTTTCACTGTTTATTCTTTGCTGTGCTTCCAGTACGTCAAAAATATCTCTGAAACTTTTCTCTTTCATACCTACCCAAAATCCGGTTTGATAATCCTCCAGCCCGTCTCCGCTTTCCGGCCTGATTGTTTTTAATTGATCGATTACACTCTGAAGATCAACGGCTTTCCCGGATTTAATAATGGACTCGGCTTTTTCCAGAACCTTTTCCATATTCATCAGTTTTGCCTTTGATTGGAGAGCGGACAGACCGAGAGAATTCTCACCTGTTGGTGAAGCCCACTGCGCCTCGATACTTTGCTGCAGCGCGGCAAACCTTGCGCGCGCCTGTGAAAGTTCCATCAATGCAATCTGCTGAAGAAGAGTTGTCGCCTCATTGAACTGATCGGCGGCATCCTGTGACATGCCTTCCCACTGCCCTTCTCCTGTTTTTGCCACACGTACTTTACCTTCACTATCCACGTACGTAACAGGCGCGCTTTCCACAAAATGCGCATCCTTCTGGGTCTTCCGATATTCAAGCAGAATGTCTTTGGCTTCAAGAAACTTGCCATCCTTCAATAATTTCTTGGCTTTATAAAAATTTTTTTCAGTCTCGGATACAGCGCATTTTTCACCGATCTCATCCGAAATGGATTTGCGAAGCGAATGAAGCTCAAGAAGCATTGTTGTTTTTTCCTCTTCATCCAGCTCTATAAAAGCTTCCGTCTTTTTAATTTCACCGGTTTCCTCGTCAAATATCAGGTACCTCTTATATTTATCACTGGAGGCAAATTCCCTTACATCATAATAAAGCTTAATCTCTCCCATGTCTTTCAGCTTCTCATCAATATTTGCCGCCACGTTTTCGTACCAGGTGCCAATAAGACCTTCAACCGATCCGGTGGGAAGTTGCTTTAGAATTTTTTTCGCATTGGCAAGCTCATCAATGGTTTCATCAGCGCTTTTAACCAGCTGATCGCGTTTGTCCACCGGCGAAAGTTTCTGGTTGGATTGCAGCTCCAAAACACCGGATACAAGGGGCATCCCTTTCTCTGTAAACGCCGTGTCCGCACTCTCTATGGTTTTTATCTGCGGCACATATTTTTCAATGGCCGCCACATTCTTATTAATGTTGCCCGCGGCAGAATCAATTTGAGACAATTCCGCCTCGGCTTTTTCACCTTTTGTTTGTCTGAAGAAGGCTGTTTCTCCAGTTAGTGCAACACTCCGCAGATACTTTGCAAGCTGATCTGCCTCATTGTTAACAATCGTTAAATTATTTTTATCCTTAATACTTTTTTCCGCGTCGCTTAAATCGTCCTTAATGGAATAAACTTTTTCAAAGAAAGTATTGTGATTGGCCTTCAGCCGCTCTTTAAGAGTAAGTGCCTTTTCTTCTTTTTCGGCCTTGGCCTCGAGTGCTTTTATGTTTGCCTGTTGTGCTTCAAATTTATCCGCCATATGTTAGATATTCTTTAATTCTTTTTCCAGTTCCATTTCCACTCCGCCTTTTTCCTCACTTTCCTTCAATTTAAGGACTAATTTTTTATTTTTTCTGGCTTTGGATTTTATCTCTTCCACCAATTCAGGATTGTTGTCGATGG